>JAKAVL010000006.1 GCA_021817305.1 Microcaldota archaeon
CTGTTGAGCCAGATTCAACCCTATCTGGGTATATGGTGCCTTGCACCAGAAAGTCTGCCTTCACTTTCTTTGCTTCTTCCTCAAATACCCTAGCGAACTCCCTTCCAATTATCCTCCTTTTATTTTCTGGGCTTCTAGCACCTTCCAGGCTGCGGAAAAATCTCTCACTTGCATTTATTATCCTGAGATTAACCCCCGTACCCCTGAATGCTCGGCGAACTTGATCAGTTTCTCCTTCCCGCATTAGCCCCGTATCAACATAAACCGCAACAAGATTTCCTCCAATTGCCTTTCCAACAAGAGCGGCAGCAACGCTTGAGTCGACACCGCCGCTCAGCGCAACTACGCATGTGCCGTTACCTGCAACTTCCTTTATCTCTTTTATTGCGCTCTGGACGAAGTCCTCCATCCTCCAGGTGCGTCTGGCCTTGCATACATCCATCACAAAATTTCTCATCACCTTTACTCCTTGTTCTGTCTGTACCACCTCCGGATGCCACTGAACACCAAATATTGGCAACGCTCTGTGCTGGAATGCTGCGACAGGCGTGTTTTCAGTGTGTGCAGTCACTCTGTAATCACTGGGCAACCTTAGTACAGTATCGCCATGGCTCATCCATACATTCGTTGTCCTGCCAAGACCCCTAAGTATGCCAATAGGTTGGTCTATTGTTGCCTCTGTATCGCCGAATTCCTTCTTTTTTGTAGACTCTACGCGCCCCCTTGCTAGGTGTGCAATAAGCTGGTGGCCATAGCACAGGCCAAGTACAGGCATACCAATGTCAAGTATCCCTTTGTCCAGGGCCCTTGCGTCATCTCCATAAACACTCTGCGGACCTCCAGATAAAATTATCCCTCTTATATTGAGTCTGGATTGCAATTTCTCTATCTGTTTTGCCGTTATATCTGAGCCACGAATCTCAGAATAAATCCCCATCTCTCTCACAGCCCTAGCTATCAGATGGCAATACTGCCCCCCGAAATCCAGGATCAGGATTGTATCTCTCCTTTGCTGCGCGTTTTCAACCCCACGCGTCGTTAGCTGTTGACGGGCTATCCTAACAGTCATACTCTAACTTATTTTCTTTGATATAAATAACTTACCACGTGACATTTGGTACCTGTCAAACACAGCAAATACTATCGTTTACCCCTATTTACCATCATTTGCGATAGCCGGGATTCCGATGTAAATTTGCTTGCGGAAACATTTATAATTTATAACAAATACCATCA
This sequence comes from Microcaldota archaeon, assembly GCA_021817305.1. Taxonomy (GTDB): domain Archaea; phylum Micrarchaeota; class Micrarchaeia; order Micrarchaeales; family CABMGC01; genus JAJZOD01. The sequence goes on from JAKAVL010000006.1 coordinate 1,237, forward strand.
AATGGTGTATTATATATACTTTTATTGCCAATTCTTATCTTATAGCCCGTGATCTCTTTTTTATCGTTTCTATACTGACATGCTCCCCAATGACTTTAGTATCTATCCCAAACTCCTTTAATCCCAGATTGCAGACCTCTTAACTCTCCATCTCACCCAACGCATCCTAGGCTAAGGCTTTAAGGCTTAGTTTTGGGTATGGGGTATCGGCCGGTGCCTACAGCTCTATCCTTATCATGTTGTTTATTCCGCCTGCAATGACGTTCAGAGCGCTCCTGAACTGAGCATCAACTGCAAAACGCTTATTCAGCTCGGCGATCTTTTTGCCTTCCCCGATTGCATAATCATGGAATCGGTCGGAGACGAGTTTGAGCAGCGCAGGGTCGACAGATCCGGAACCAGCAGCAATCTCCAACGCCGAGCTCACCTGATGCAGGGCGAATCCAACGCACGCAAGCCTGTTCGCCTCTCTGAAATCCGGCTCTGCGTGGTCGCCAGGCCTAAGTTCGAACGGCTGTGCCCGCTCATCCTCATTTTCAAGCGACATCGGCTGCACAGCCATCCTGCCTCCCCCGATATCGTGCCACGAGAAGACCGTGGCAGGTATGTAGATGTCGATGTTGACCTTACCGCCGTTCTGCCAGAAGCCGACCTTGACCCTGTCATCAACCGCGACCCAGAAGCGCTTTTCGGCGCGCTCCGCCTTTACCTCTCCTATCCCTAGCGAGGGCGTGGTGGGTATTTTCGGAGACTGCCTCTCCTCCTGCTCCTCTATGGCGTTGCCTTTCTCGTCAGTTGGCTTTATCCCCATCTCCTTGAAGCACATTATCAGGAACTTGTTGGTCCTCACAGCACCAGGCATCATCGGATTGCCCCTGGCTTCCGGGGCGACGAAGCCTAGGTCCTTCCTAAAGTTCTCTTCAAGCTTCCCTGCATATTCCTCGAACCTGCCACGCTCTGCCGCGTATATCAGCACAGACGCGGCATTCATGTCCTGACCGGAATACGCCATTATTATCGCTTTTGCTCTCTCCTTCGCAGCATCCGCATCCCCTTTTGGCATGTGCTTGGCTATGTTGGCCAGTGCAATGTCTAGCCCGCCCTTTCCGATCTCCCGCGGCCCGTCGAGCTCGTGATCCTGCTTGAGAGTATCTGCGCTCCTCTCGAACGACGCCGTTATGTCGCTGGCGCTTCCGTTCCTTTGCAGCTCGGTAATCTTCCTTGCTCCTGGCTTTTCTTTTGAAACGTAGACTATCTCAGTCACAGGAGTGGTGCTGATCTTGCTGTTCTCGAACCTCTCCCCGACTTTTATGGATTCACCACGCATGTCGCTTTCGTCAAGTGTTAATGTGCCCCACCCGCGCGCGTCGTTCTTCTTGCTGGAAAGCCTCCCGTTCCTGTCAAGCATGTAGACGTTGCCAGAATGGGTCCTGAAGTAGACGTGGTCTACGCCGTTATGGTCTGAAAGGAGCTCATCAAGGCTGAACGAAGCTCCCGGAACCTTCAAGGAGGTGCCGATCCTGTCCTTTCCTATAATTACCTCTCTTTGCGTAGATGCTGTCATAATACCACAGAAGCGTTCACTTTGTCCAGATATATAAGTTTTTAGGAAGGGGCAGGGGAGGGACGATAGGATTGACACTGCAATAACCTGCATCGTGGTTCTCCATAACTTATTCAGGATGGGTTATGGTTGACTTTTGTCCCAGACTCCACGTGACATTTGGTACCTGTCAAACACAGCAAATACTATCGTTTACCCCTATTTACCATCATTTGCGATAGCCGGGATTTGAACCCGGGTCGCTGCCTTGGCAAGGCAGTGTCCTACCAGGCTAGACTACTATCGCACGCGTATAGATTGCCAGCAAATTATATAAAAGAGCCAGTGCCCTGAATCCTTGTTTGCTACGTGTTCCTCGTCCTGTCAGCGCTGCGCGCAGGCTCTGCCGTGCTGGCCGCCTCCGCTCTCCTCAACGCCGCAAGCTTGCCCTCCGTCCTCAAAGTTGGAGCGACATACCTCGGGTAGACCTCAACCGCCTCGCCGCGCTCTACAAAAGCCCACCTGCCTGTGCCGTCGCTGTTCCTGTTTATGTAGTGGAAACCGTCTGTGAGCTTATCCCTTTTCAGGAATGCTATGTCCTTCTCCATCAGGCTCTCTTCGGTTACGGTCCTCTCACCTTCCCTCTGCGAGATTATCCCATGCAGCACGCGGTACTGGTCGGCATCCAGGCTTACCTCACCCCCCAGGTGCGCCAGCACCCTCTTCCTGAGCCTCACGCTCTCATCGGCCAGGTAAGCATCCATGATCACCCCTAGGCTTTCGCTGCCGAAGAAGTAGATAAGCCCCCTAGAACCCTTTGGCATCTCTGCGTTGTGTATGACACTGCCAAGCCCAACCATCGGTGTGACGCTGTAGCTGTTTCCCAGAATTGATCCCCACTCTAGCCCCTCGTCGACGTGGGCTTTCTTCTTAAACTCCATGAAGCCCTCTGTGCTGCCTGCAGCCTGGGACCATCTCCAGTACGCCCTAAGCTCCTGGTCCTTCTCCAGCAAAGTTGCGACCTCCTGCTGCACCACGCGCCTGCCTGCCCTGTTGATAGGGTATAGCTTTGAATCGTACAGGTGCGTGAAGCCCTCCATCACGCTAGGCGGCTGGGACCCGGCAGTTCTCAGTATCTCATCCCACTCAGCTCCGCCCTTCCTCCTGGCCTCGTGCACATACCCCTCCTTGAGGTGCGATTGTACCTGGCTGCCTATCGGTCTGTGCCCTGCCACGAAAGCGTAGTCGCCATGCCCGTTGTCGTACCCGCCCCTGCCTTCGCGGATGTGGACTGCTTCGCCGAGCGTGTATGAATATGACTGCATCGACGCGACAGCGCGCACCTTTGGAAGGTGCGGGTTGGCGAACTTGCTGAACCCAGGTTCGTTGAAAGTGAAGGATGAGAAGCTGTTCGGGTCTATCTCTACGACGCGCGGCTCGAATGTCACATAAGCCACAACCCCGCTAGATCCGTGCGAGATCGTGGTCAATGGCCCGCTGTACTCTTCGGCATAAACAGACGTATCGACGCCGCTCACAATGGCTGATCCCTTCTGCCCTGACCTCAGGTAGTGCCCTATCAGCAGCTCGGTAGCCGCCCTAATACCTACCCCGTAGCCTGCGCAGTTCCATGTAATGGGAACCGGCAGCGCGGTGTACATCTGATACACCGTAGCGTAATACCTCTCCTCGTCCTCGGCCATCAGCTTGCTTGTGGCCATAAGCATCCCGAACGCGCTATCCGGGACGGTGCCGGCATTTGTCTCGGACGAGTGTATGTTGTACAATATCGGATATTCCTGCAGCTTTTCATCCCCGTCAAGGAACTTCAGCAGCTTATAGAGCCCGTTTGCGTATATCGTTCCGTTGGCCTCTGAGATGGTCGGCCACCTGAACGCGCGCACGCCGTGCCTTTCAAGTACCTCTCTCTGTATGTGAAGGCTTTCTGCCAGGACATCGGCGCTGACGCTTGCTGTCGGGGCCTCGACAGCCATCGCGTCTATCCCGACGCTAATTTGTTGGTCCATATAGCACCCGTTATGTGTCAGGGAGCCTATATAAGCGTCGTTTGCCCATCGGACGAAAGACGGACATAGCTGCGTCAGAGCCGTATCGTCAATCGTCTATGCACGCAACGTCATTTAAAAGGATAGCATATGCAACACTTCTATTCACGGTGGCAATATGCACGGATATTTCCTTGTCGATATGGATGGCGTTCTCCTGAACACCATAGAGCCTGCATTCGCGGATCGCGGCATAAGGGGCGGCACGCGCATGAGCAATTTCTACAGGGAGATTTTCCTCTATGCCCCGATGAGCCAGTTCCTCAGGACAAACGCGTCGAAGCAGCTGAGCCAGGATCCGCAGCTGCGCGGCGACACCGTAGAGTTCGTGGAGTACATGCAGTCGCTTGGACTGACCCCGATGTTCCAGACCAGAAACCCGACAAGGCAATTGTACAAGGTCACTGACATGCTCGAAGCCGTTGGGATACGCAACCCGTTCGTGAGGTTCATCGACAGGGGCGACCCCGGTGTGCTTGTTGACGGCAAGAAAGCGATATTCAGCCTGCAGGACGACCCTCTTGACGCAATAGGCGCGGCAATACGCGGAGTGCCGGTCATATTCCTGAGGGGAAGCTACAACAGAACAGCTGCGAAGATTTTCAGCTCGCTGAACAATAACGTGCATGTGGTCGATTATATAGGCAGCGAAGCAAGGAACATAGCAATCGGGGAGATCAGGAACAACAACATATACGTAGTGCCGAACTATGCGCCCGCAGCGCTGGTGATAGGGGAAGCGATAGCGCAGCACAACATGCACAGCAGGGTAACTCGCTAGCTATCCGCGCTTGTGCACGACCTTCACGCCTTTCCCGGCAAGCTTGAACAACGAGAAATGCTTGCACTTCTGGCACATCATGTACCGCTGATTCCATATCCTTATCGAATTGACCGAAACGCCTGGTATGAAAGAATAGTCGAACTCTTCCCCGCACTTAGGGCATTTGAGTCTTACTGTAGGCGCTCAACCACTCTTCTTCTGCCTGCCTAGAGGCTTTTTAATCTTAAGGTCCGGGAATATCTTCGACAATACCTTCTGGTTTATCGACGGGTCGTAATCGAGGTTGCTCATAACCTTTCCAATCAGGTATGTCCACGAAAGGGGCGCCAGCTCCTTCCTCTCTGCGCACGATTCCTCAACAGCTCTCTTCGCTTCAGCGTCGCCGAGGTGCGTCATGGCATCGCCAAGGGATTCGAAGCTCCTCCTTTTGCCTGATGTCAGCCTGCTCGCGGCCTCGTCAAGGACGCCGGTTTTTATGCCCATTATCGGGAAAGCCTTCGCGTCTATCGTGTTCCTTATGCCGGCCATGTGGAAGACTATCTCCTCCGGCCTGGTGCCAGGCCTTATGCCAAGCCTCTTTATCGATATCCAGTCCTTGTACTTCGCAAGGAAGTCCACGTATTCTTCAGGGTCCTCTCCCATCCTCTCACTGCGCAGCTAATATGTAGTAGCCGGATGCCTTCTCCCTTGCAATCCTCTTTATGACGTTCTTCTGCATCAGCGTCACCAGCGTGTTCGCAACCATGCCCTTAGGCCGGTTGCATTTCTTCGCGATGTCATCGGCTGTCTTGATTGCAGTGTCTTTCGTCGCGCCAAGCTGCTTCATGGCATCCACTACGAGCTGTTCAACAGGTGTCAGTTCTACCATACTATCACTTCTTAACCTTTATGTCCTTCCTCTTCGGCCTCAGATAAGGGTAACCGCAGTGCCTGCACTTGGTAGCGCCGACACGGTTGCGCGCCTTGCAGCGCTTGCATATCATAACCTTTGAAAGCTCTGCGTCTGCCAATGCGAACTTTCCCATTTAAGCACCTAATCTTACAGAATCGCGATTAACCTGCATTGCTCCCTCTGTAAATAGCGATGATAGATGCCAATCAAGATTATTAAAGGTTGCTGTGCTTTCTCGAAAAGCTGACCAATTAGCTTAAATATCATAATATTCGCTATATCTGTACAAGATGATGATATGGTGCAGGTGCATGGCCACCAATGGCTCGCGGCAGCGCGTTCGGCTGCGCCCAGCCAAAGCACTGCCTTGTAAAAAAGCTGAAACCAAAGCGGCTTCTGATTCTTCAGCATATAGCGAATAACGACACGTTGAGCCAGAGCTCGATGCTCAGGCAGATAAGCGACGACTTCGACATACCCCTCTCAACGCTAAAGCTGAACATGAAGGCGCTATTCAAGACCGGAATGGTCTCGCGCGAAAGGGTAGGGGACCCGTTGACGTTGACAGGGGATGGCAAAAGCGCCCTCGCAGGAGTCCAAATATCTGATATTAAAGGGTGATATGAATGGAACAAAAAGCACACGCGGCGGAGGCAAAAGTTGTAGGGAGAGAGGAAGCAACGCAGAGCAGTTGCCGGTGGCATCCTTCGTGATTACAGCAAGAGTGAATTCACCATAGAGAGGATAGACGACGTTAGGAAAATAGGCAGTACGCTGCGCGAGCGGCTCTGCACGGTCGGAATGTCTGCCTTCGACAGAAGAACTATGTCACACGAGGAGGTGGACGAGCATGTCATGGCGAGCGAAGTGCTCTTCGTGGTCTACAACGCCAGCGGCGCCGCGGTCGGCTTTGCCGGGTTACAGAGAGAAGTTACCGGTACACGGAAATCCATATACCTGTCTGGCGCGGCACTGCTTGAGGAGGCGCAGGGCGACGGCGTCTACAAAAAACTCGTGCATGCTAGGGTGATGGTGGGGCTAACGGAAGGGGCAACCCTCATCGAGACATCGACGCAGAATCCAAAGGTAGAGGTTGGCATAAGGGAGGCGCTGGCCGAGCTTTTCATGCAGGGCAAAATAGACGGTTGCGCAATGACGCGCAAGCACTCGCCTAAGCATTACGGAAGGATGCTGACCTCTACTGTACCTACGTCGAGATGTGCAGAAGTGAACAAAGAATATGGGAAGCTGGATTATGGGGCCGGAGATTGCTACCAGCTTGCCTTCGAGATAGGGGGGTGATGAAACGATAATCGACGCGCACACCCATACCGGCAACAGGAAGCTCAGGTTGAACCTGGCAGGGATAGCCAAGAGCATGAAACAATACGGAATAGCCAAATCTGTTGTTTTTCCGATGAAGCAGTCGGATTCCAGCAGCCTGGTCGATGAAAGCATGAGGAACGCGGAATCACACGACAAGCGTTTCTTTTTCTTCCTGCGCTTCAACCCCAAGGCCACCACAATCAAGGAGCTTAGCGCCATCTCGGACCGCTTCTCAGGGTTCAAGTTGCACCCACGCATCGAAGGTTTCGATCCGCTCAGCAGCAGGTTCACTGAGCTGTTCGGCTACCTCGAGGAACTGGGAAAACCGGTGCTTGTGCACTCTAGGAAGGAAGGTACGCCCTACTCTGATCCGGACAGGCTTGTCAGGTTAGCCGGCATGTACAAAGGAATCAATTTCGTCTTCGGCCACTTCGCAAACGACTCAGAGCCGTTCTTCCGCAGAGCATCCAGATACGACAATGTCTTTGTGGAAACATCAATTGTGTCCTCTCCTAAGATAATAGAGAACAGGGTTGCCCAGATAGGCGCAGACAGGATACTCTTCGGCTCAGATTTCCCCTATTCCGACCAGGAAATTGAACTGCTTAAAATCCAGAAATCGGAGCTGCAGAACAGGGACAAGAGAAAAATCCTTTCTGAAAATGTCACAAGGCTGCTGAAGTATGGGGGATCCTAAAATAGGCGCTG
>JAKAVL010000032.1 GCA_021817305.1 Microcaldota archaeon
TAACCTTTTGGCGCGATACCTTACGCATGGGCGGCAAACTTACTGCAAGGGGAATACGTTGGGCTATTCTTGAACGGAAAAAAGGAGAGCTGTCTACTGGCGTAATTGCAAGACATCGCGGAGTTACATCAAGGTGGATAAGAGAGCTGGCCGGAACCTTAACCAGCAGGAGATTTTGATTTGCCGCCTTCCTGCGCGCGCAATACTTCAGACATCCTTGTTGCTGCGGCGGAACGTATCGTATCGTTCTTGTGCCGGGTCAACGGCTCAAGCGCATCGGCTGTTGCATGCTTGGACGATATGGCTGCGAGAACCACGATCGGGCTCGTGTCCTCTAGGAGGCGAAGTATTGTCTTTTGGGTGGTGTATTCGTTTTTCGCAAGAGCTGCGCGCAGCAGCACGTGATAGTCGTCGTTCAGGCACAGGAAATGATCGAGCATTTCAGGGTCCTTCATGCCGCGCACGACAGCCACCAACTGGTGCAGATGCTCGGGCATCTTTCCTTCTTCAAAGGGGGGTTTTAGGGCATGGACAGAAGTCTTCGTTTTCATGTGCATCACCTGTGCGGCCTGAGAAGGCCGAGCAACGAAGAAAAAATTCCGGAGGCATTTGTGCCCCTATTTGCCGTAGCACCCATGCTTGCAAGCCTTCCCTTCATTCTGCTTGCACCGATTAAGTCATTCGCATCCGTGTAAAGGCCCATTGCCTCCCAATATAAGTGAGATTTCTCTGCGCTGCCGAGGGCGGAGCCATTCCCTGCATCCTCGAGAAGCTCGGCTGCAAGGAGCGGCTGGCCGACCTTTACGGCGAGCATTGCCGTATCGTAAAGCCTTCCTTGGTCCCTCAGTGGTCGGAGGTTGGCTTCAAGGAGCCTCCTGGCGAACTCTATCTCTCCCTTCGCTATCTGCCCTACAATCGCATTGTAAACCTCATTAATGAATTGCTGTGCCTGCGTCTCTTTGGACCTTGACTTGGCGGACCCATGCATGAATTTGGACATATAAGTAGTTATTTACCCTTGATCTCATTTATAAATATGCCGCTTGGCGCATGCACAGTGCGAGCATTTTTATACCATATCGGTGGCAATTATCTCATGGCAAGGGTCAAGGTGCGCCAAGGAGAGCTTTTCGGTAATGTCTCGATTTGCGTCAAGAGGAATGTTGCGGAGGCTTTGCTCGCTTACGTCAGGGAGAGGACAGAGCCCGGAGTTATGGAAAACATAGGGCATTTTGCGAGAAAACAGTTCGAGATACTGCGCATGATACCGGGAGTGAGGGTCGGGCGCGACGGCATGCCGGTGCGCCACAGAATCAGGCCCTACGATTGCGCTCAGCAGCTGCTTCAGGGGGCGGGAGGGCTTTATGGCATAATGTTCGCAAGCGAGGAGAAGTTGGCAGCCCTTAATAGGATAGGGGTCAGTTATGAGGCTGCTAGGAACGTGCATGAGGCATTCAATTACGCGTTGGAGAACTGCCACGTGTTCAGAACACTGGAAACAGGGATTCTGAGGGAGCTGCTCGGCCTGCCTAGCCCCAGGAAGGAACTTGCCGCTGCGGCACGCTGAACGGTCCGATGGCAGTCACGATGCCTCCTTTTCTATCCAGCCGAGATACTCTTTTGAGCCGCTAATCTCAATGACAGTGATCTGCGGCAAGGAGTAGTTGTGGTTTTCAAGTATCTCCTTTTCGGCCTTATTGTACAGCGACCGCTTTGTCTTTATTATGCGCATGAACTCCTTTGTCCGTTCTGTCTTGCCATGCCATCGGTAGGTGCTCGTCACGTTGCCAACTATCTGGACGCATGCCGCAAGCTTTTTGCTTATTAGGGCATTTGCTATTTTTGCAGCACCTGCCTTTTGTCGCTCGTCGTTATTATCTCAATGTATCCTGCCAACGAATCACGTCAGTACATCTTCTTGAGACGGTTTATGCGCTCATCTATCGGCGGATGCGTCGAGAATATGTTCATCAGGCTCTTCCCCTTGAACGGGTTCGCAAAGTACATTGAGCCGTTGACCTCGTTCGCCGCCTTCACCGGCTGCGCGTTAGGGCCTGCCGCGTAGTTCTTTATCTTAAGCAGCGCATCGGCAAGGCCCTGCGGGTCCCTCGTAAGCCTTGCGCCGTTCGCATCGGCCATGTACTCCCTCCTACGGGATATTGCGAGCTGCACGAGCACTGCGAATATAGGCGCGAGGACGCCGACGACTATCGCTATGAGTATGAGCAGTCCGCCGTTCTGCCGGTTGTCACCCATGCCGAACCAGAGCGCGTTGCGCAGCACCGCCGCTATGATGCCTATGACCCCCACGAAGATTATGGCTATCATCATGAACTGGACATCGTTATCTGCTATGTGCGACATCTCGTGCGCAAGGACACCCTCGAGATCGCGCTTGTTCATGATTGACAGCAAACCGGTAGTCACGGCTACGGCAGATACCTTCTGGTTCCTGCCTGTTGCAAATGCGTTCGGGCTTGGATCGTTGACTATGTAGACCTTTGGCGTTGGCACCTGGGTTGCCGCGGCGAGGCCTTCGACTATGCTGTAAAGCGAGGAGTACTGCTGGCGGTCCGCGGGCTTGGCCCCGGCCATCTTCAGAGTTAACTTGTCGCCTGTGAAATACACGAACACGGCATAGAGCAGTATTATTATGAAGCCTGCAAGGAACGCGATGAGACCTCCGCCAAGGAAGTAGACGAACAAGTACACTATTGCGGAGAAGAATGATATGAATACAAACATGAGCAAGAGTGACTTGAGCTTGTTCTTGGCTATCTCATCGAAGAAGCTTGCCATTCAGACGACCTTTGGCTTTACTTCGCCTTCCCCTTTGGCTTCGGAGCGGAGCGCGGAGGGCCTCCTGCGCTTCCCGACTGCGACGGGCCGGACTGCTTCGCTGCGACGCCTGGCGGACCGCCCTTTGCCGCGGTTGTACCGTTCAGGTCGCTGAAGTCCACCTTCACCGGCTCTCTCTCGGCCTCTTCCTGGGTTTGGAAGTAATCGTACTTGACGAAGTGGAACGCATTCGCGAACGCGTTGCTCGGAAACTGCTGCAGCGCATTGTTGTAATCAAGCACATAATCGTTGTATGATGTTCTCACGAACGAGATCTTGTCCTCTGTGTCGGTAAGCTGCTGCTGCAGCTGCTGGAAGTTTGCTGATGCCTTGAGATCGGGATAGTTCTCCGCGACCGCGAATATGCTCTTCAGCGCCTGTGATATCCGGTTGTTTGCCTGGGCCTTGTCCTGCACGGATCCGGTCACCAACGATGACCTCAGCTGTGTCACCTGTGTGAGGACACCGCGCTCGTACTTCGCGTAGCTCTTGACTGTCTCGACGAGATTCGGTATCAGGTCATATCTTCGCTTCAGCTGAACGTCTATCTGCGCCCATGCGTCCTGCACCCTGTTTCTCTTCGATATCAGGCCGTTGTATATCGCCACTATGGCTATGATTATTATCAATACCACAAGGCCGGCTATGCCGTCAAGCAACAATCCCATTACACCACTGTTAGTATTGGCACTTAGGGATTTATAAAATGTGACATTCTTTGCGCTTTTGAATGGATTGGCGCATAACGCAGTTTTATATTTGTGTTGTGATACACATATCCTGAAAAGCGAACGTAGTCTAGCCTGGTTAGGACTCTGGCCTTCCAAGGAAACTTTTTAGGAAAAGGTTTCATCAAAAAGAAGAAAGCCAAAAACCCGGGTTCAAATCCCGGCGTTCGCATGATTCTTATTTCTTGTCATTTTGGCTTTTGCCTCGGCGCGCTCTCGCGCCCTGAAATGGTCCCTCAGCCGCGTATTGATGAGTATAAGCTCGTCTATTATCCTCTGGTATCTAGAAAGCGTAACGAGAAGCACGAAGAGTATGAAGGCTATGACTATTATTATCGTAAGGCCGTAGTTGAGCAGAGTAGTAACCTCCGCAAGGCTCTCCTGGAGGTGCAGTGATATCAGTGTGACTATAGCTATGGCGGCATCGAAGAACAATGAGACATATGCGACTATCTCTAGCGTTTTCGCCACCTTCTTCGCGCGCGTCAGCTTTGCATGGTGCTCGCCTATCTGCTCGCCTATGTGCTCTGCCGAGACGTGCACGTCTGGATTCGGTGCGACATACTCGGATGCGCCAATAAGCATCGGCGCGCCGGCAGAGGAGTTATCGCCTTTGTCCATCGCCATATACTTCAGCTTAAAGGATAAATAGCTTTTGCATAGCTTGCGCTGATGTGAAGATCAGCCTCCCGCAAAGCGAGAGGCGTGGTGGCTGGTTGTCTGCCCTGCTTTCTTCAGCATTGAATCACGTTGCCGTGGAATTGAGCATGGCACGTGCACCAGCTTCTCCCTGGATGGCTATGGAATATGTCTGGTTGGGTATCAGCTGCGCGCCCATCCCTGACTCGCCGAACGTTGCCATGCCATCGTAGCTCAGTGTAACTGTAGAGCCAGGGGCAATGACGTATCCTGACTGGCCCTCAACATCCATCACGTCCTGCGGCAGTGACAGAGTTGCATTCTGGCTTATTATGAAGTTCAGCGAGGAGTGCATCTCCTGCTCGAATTCGAGGCTGCCGTCCACATAGGCGTGAGCAGTGGCGCTGAGGTTGCCGCGCTCGTGCAGATCGCCCTCGATCGTGTTATTCAGGCTTGCGTTTGCATAGCTGCCAGTTGTAACGCCCATGCTCTCGTTGCCCGAGGAGCCCGTATGGCTGCTTCCCTCAGAGCCGTTGCTTCCCCTGTCTCCGTTCATCGAGGAGTTCAGGGTTATGCCTACCGTAGCATTGCTGCCGTAGCCTGGCAGCGTGCCTATGTTAACGTCAAGGCCGGAGTTTGCCTCGGCTCCTGAACCGACTATGCCATTGAATGACGTCACCAGCAATCCCCTGACAAAGAGATGCCTTAGCGTCGCCGAGGAGTTGCCGCTGTTCTCCACAGTGACAGACACAACCATTGTGTTGCCCTGCTCTGCGAGCGATGCGGAACGTATGCTAACGTTTGCCGTGTTCTCCTTGAGCTGGGCGTGCTCACTTGCGCTTAGATCTGTGCGCTCGCCTACGGATGCATGCGCGCTAGATGAAGAGCCGCTTAATACGAAGGCCTTGGCGAAGGGCACCATGACGAAGATGTTTTGGGTCGCATTAGTGCCGCCGTATATCTGGACCACAGACGGAGCCAGGTCTATGAGCGCGGTGCCGTTGTTGGACAGGTTACCGGAGATTTTCACCTGCAGCCTCGAACTCGGTACTGTAACGTTGAATGTGCTGTTGTTTATTGTTATCTTTGCGGATGCGCCCGTGAATACTATCGAATCGAATGAGGCGTTTGCGGGCACCTTAGCTATCGCCAATATCTGGCTAACGTTGGTCAAGGTCATGAGATCAACGCTTCCGCTCGCATTGACATCGATGAATCCGGCAGAGCCCGTTGAGTTCGGCGTGCCTGCCTCATGCAGCATTATTCCAGTATATGCAAGTATCAATGCGCTTGTTCCTGGAGGGGCCTGCGGAGGGTCGGTGAGCGCGAGGACTACGCTGCCGCTGGAGTTCCCTGACCCTGATATCGTTGTTGTTTTCTGGGAACCTGTGCCGGAGTATCCTGGATTATTGCCCAGAGCCAACGCCAGCCCCACAACCGCTATTACAATTATCACTATTCCTGCAGCAATGTATTTGTTTGCCATCTCCACACCAATGTCCAGCATCTTGCTTTACATCTGTATAGCATATGAAAAGTATTTAAAGCCGATACTGCCGGTACGGTTGTTGCTTTGACTGGGCCGCGATCCGGAAGCGGATCAGTTTCTCTTCGAATGCAGCAGAAAATCCCCTTCCGAGTCATCGAGGATGGAACGGAGCGCCCTGACGAGCGCAGTGGTCTGTCCGTCTATCGCGTCCCTCAGGCTGCGGAGCGTCATGGCCTTGTCGCTTCCGGCGAGTTCCTTTGTGCCTGAGAAGAATTCCATGCACTGTGATAATGCCTTGTCGGCCATCCTGTCCAGCTCTTGTTTCCGGTTCTCGAACACCACGTCCGCCAGCGGCGCGGCCCATTTTTTAGTGCCGGAGTTTCCCAGAGCAGACTCGAGGAACATGTTGAAATACATCCGGTTCATGTCTGCAAACTCTGATACCGTATCCAGTATGAACGCCCTTTTTGCAGAGTCAGCCAGCACTGCCTCTGCCGTGTTGCCGGAGGCATCATGCGCCTGTGCCTTTCTTACTGCCTCTGTAGCGTGAATTTTCAGCCTGTGCACGAACAGATATCCGAATGCCTGCTCTATGGCTGCGTGATCTATTTCGCGGCCGATGCATGCATCGACCTTTACCCTTACCGCCTTTACGGCGGCATTTGCAACAGGCCGTGTTTCTTGGTCAAATCCGGCGAGCCTTGCATTGATCCACTTCGCCGGCTTTGAGAGACCTGAAGAGGGTACTTTGTAGCGGTTTGTGTTGCCCATTAATGCACCTGGTTCTCAGTTCCTCTTTGAGTACCTTAGGAAGAAGTCCTCCGCCCCGCATTCGTATGTGTAGAGCGTTTTCGTGAAGGCAGTTGTCCTCAAGTTGGTCATGTTCCACAGCCTTGGAAGATCCGGGCATCTGCTCGGCACACGCACGGTGTCATTTATCTCTCCCAGCGACTTTATTGCCTCGGTAACACCCATTGCAGAGATCTTGTCAAGCGGCAGGGTATATGCGTTCACCGGCTTGCCTGATGCTGATATAGGCCACCACCAACGGTGCTCGGCTATAGTTTTTAGCGTATCTATGAAAATATTGAAGTCCCATACATGGCGCCGTGTGAAATTCGTCATGAGCAACATTATCTCTGCACGTTTTGCATCCGTGACGGCTTCTCTTATGCGCAACTGGGATGCGCCACTTTTTTGGGCGTCTGCTTTGGCGATTTCAGCGGATAGGTTCATGCGGTTGATGAACAGCTGGAAGTATGGGCCGAGAGTCTTCTCGAGGACCGCGACGTTTATCTGGCCGTTCATGCACCTTTCCACTGCCACAGAAACGCTGCATGCCGCCTTGATCGAGAGATTTCCAGTCCGTGCTATGAATTCGTTTTTTTGCCGGGCTGCCCAGCATTCGAGGAAGGGATTCACAACGACTTTGTGCTCTGCAGATAGGATGTCTGTTTGCCCCTTGTCACCGTTCATGCGTCGCCTGCGTACCATGCAAATACCAATGCATAAGTCGTGCGACGTGGTATATAAGCGTTTTCTTTGTTTTTCCAAAACAAATATAAGCCTTATTGCAGATATATTAGTGCCAAACGGCCATAGGAGCGGGGTAACGCCCGAACCCATTCCGAACTCGGAAGCTAAGCCCGCTCACGACATGAAATACTGCTGTAACAGTGGGAAAGCATGTTGCTGTTTGGTACTTTGTTTTACGTTTAGTTTCGGCTCTTCCGTATGGCTTCCTCAGCCGTAAATGCCCACGGGCACAGGCATCGTGCCGCTGTAGGGCGCATTGCCAATTGTAAGCACTGCAGGGTTCATTCCGCCGCCGCAAGGCCCGTCTATGTGCAGCCAGTAGCTTTCAGAAGGGGCCGTGGGGCTTATGGTTATGCTTGCCATCGCGGACATGTTTGCGTTCGCAAGCGCATAGTTCCCGGGGCTAATGCTTATGCTCACTCCGCTGTCGTTTGGAATGGCGCCGCTTGGCATGGACAGGTATGCGTAGTGCTGCCTTGATCCGCTTGCGCCTGGAAGCACGGTAATTGACTCGCTTATGCTTATAGTGCCGGATGTGCCGTTTGCTATAACGTAATCGGCAACCCATGAGCCAGAGCTGTCGTTGATGTAGTATACTGAGAATCCCGATTCATTGGTTATTCTGCCTGTAATCCGGTAGTTTATCATCGGGCACGCAACGCCGGGACCGGTACCGGGCCCTGTGCCCGATATGACCGCGGCGGAGCTATTCTGCGCAGAAACGGAATTTGCCGAGGCATTGCCGGAAGGAAGGGAGGTTGTGCCCTGCGTTGCTATTATCGTGGTGGTGGCGTAAGGTGCCTGTGCGGTGTAGCTTTGGTAATAAAAGAGCAGCGCGCCGAGAAACACTACGGCTATGGCTGCACCGAGGGCGTATTTTGCGAGGTGCATGCTGTCTTGATGCACGGCTCTGTAGTACTTCATCTTCCTGAAGTGCTTGTTCTCA
Organism: Microcaldota archaeon; assembly: GCA_021817305.1. GTDB lineage: Archaea > Micrarchaeota > Micrarchaeia > Micrarchaeales > CABMGC01 > JAJZOD01. Next base: position 8,177 of record JAKAVL010000032.1, read on the forward strand.
ATCTTCTCCACAGAGCCTGTCTTTGCCAGGTCGTTCATGTGCTGGCTCACCGTCGCAGTTGAAAGGCCGAGCTCCTGGCTCAGCTGTGTCAGCGTCATGTCTTTTTTATTGAGGATGGCCAGTATCTTCCTTTTTGTCTCAAGTGTTTTTGACACAGGACCACAGTACGATGTGCATCTTCACGTATAAAACGGTTTTGGAACTTGTAGGTTTTTGTGGTATCCTGAATTAATGTCCTCTCGGTAATCCTTTTTCGTCATCTCACCTTTTATTCATTATGGGTTCCATCATTTCCCTTGACATCTTGTTCAGATATGCGATATTTGGCGTTGT
>JAKAVL010000057.1 GCA_021817305.1 Microcaldota archaeon
TGGTCTCTTGAATATCCGTGCGCTGCAAACTCCGCATTCTTGCCTTCGAAATAAGACGAGGAGAAATCTGATATCTGGATCCCGTCTACCAATCCGTATTTCTTAACGACTTTCTGGTATCTCTCAAGAAGGATTGGAAACTCCCTGCCTACTTTTTGCAAATCTCTGTAAAGGGACCTTTCCGAAATGCCTTCTTTGATGCCTAGAAGACCGAATCTCTCTTCCGAAGACATAGGAAGTATCTGATGCACGGATACTGCGTTATCCATCCTGTTGCAGAGCAGGAGTTTTACCGCACCAACAAAATTATGCGTCCTACCTCCACTTTTCCCAAAGATGCCAGATACAAGGCCGTATTCCATCTCTATTTTATCTATGATTGATATACTACCTACTGGTAGTGTTACGCTGTTCATGCTTATCATATGAAAACAGGTAACCTACCATCAAATAGGTTACGTCATAAGAAGTTCAATGTGGCGAACTTAAGCATCTAAGCTAGGCAAAGAAGCGTCTGGTCCATGAAGAACTTGATAAGAAACTCGCTGCCCTGAAGGTGCAGTCGCGCAGTTCGGTTGCCACTTCTCCTTATGCGGATGGGCTGATGTCGCGCGGTCAGTCGTGCAAACAGGCTACCATATTATAAGGCTGCTATTGCAAAATCCATCATGCGAAAGCCCAAAATGGAAGAGGGCATACTCTTTGCGATATTATCCTCCATATTCTCCAGCACAGCAACTGTTGTTGCGAGCATCGGTACGCGCGACCTTACGCCGCTGCTGTTCCTATCGGTAAGCGGGCTCATAGGCAGCGTAATCCTATTTCTCTATTCATACGCGCGCAGGGAGGGGTTGACTCTAAAGGTCATAAAAAAGAACTCAAGGGACCTTCTGCACGTCACTGTCATAAGGGCATTCATAGGGCAGTCATTCCTTATGGTGGGCCTTAGCCTGACCACCGGCATAGTCGCCATATTCTTCACGAAGATGGAGCCTTACTTCGTATTGCTATGGAATTGGATCCTTGGAAGGGAGCGCGTCGACAGGCGCCATCTGGTGCTTTTGCTGATACACCTGTCTGGCGCATTCCTGCTCGCAAGCGGCGGAATTCTGAGCTTCGGCGGGAATGAGCTTGGCGACGCCCTGATAATAATTGCGGTTGCGGTGCTTGCGCTTTCATATCTTCCGGGAAGGCGACTTTCGAAGTCAATAGGGGCAATAAATTCAAACGCCATAACCACCGGAACTGCGGCTCTCGTGATGCTGCCGATATCACTGTTCGTCATAAGCTATCTTGGCGGAAGCATACACCCTATCGGCTGGGTTTACGCATTGGCGGTAGCGCTTTTGTTCAACGTTTTTGGATTGACCTTATGGTACTCCTCATTGAAAACAGTGAAGGGATGGATAGTTTCCGCTCTCAGGGCCATCGGCCCTCTCGCCGCGGCGCCGTTCGCTTTCCTGGTCTTCGGGCAGACGCTAAATCCTATACAGATAATCGGCGCCATGATAGTGCTTACGACTTCGTATCTCATATCGCGTGAGAACAAGAAGTAGTCATTATAAACATTATGAACCCTGGCAATCCTCAATGCAGATAGTGCACGTGCATCCGAAAACTCTCAAAACAACCCCAGAATAAGCAAGATATAATAACTTCGCAGTAGAATCCCTTCTCATGCCTGAAGCAAGACCCCTGCGCCTCCAGTCAGCTGTCGATTACCTTACCACTTACGGCTGGGCCATAATAGTCATCACAATTGCGCTTGCGTTCATATACTTCTACCTTCAGGGGGAGATCCTTTCAATGCCAAACAGGTGCACGCTTTCACTGGAGGCAAGATGCACAGATCTCGCACTCGGCTCGAACTCCGTCGCATCGGAGATGCAGATAATCATTGTAAACGGGCAGCAATACGCAGTCGAGAACGCAATGATAACGGTCAACATAACGAATTACGGGAATTATAATGCAAACTGCAATCCGTACTACGTGCTTCCGGGCGGAAAGATTCTCTGTACCATAACCGGCCTACCATCAATGAATATAAACACCGGGACCAGCGGATACCTGCTATTCAACGAGAGCGTTTGCACGTCCCTTGGCACAACCTCATGCACGAAGTACTTCAGTGAGAGCTTCAACGGCACTTATACGACAACGACCAGCCCATCCATTCCATCGATATCCTGCTCAATGACAGCCAACTCTGTGCCTGCCTCAACATCCATGGGGTCCTCGGTAACCCTGGAGGCCAATGTTCTGTTCTCAGGCGTGTCTGTCCCTGGGGTCACTGTGGGCTTCACCTCCTCATCCTCAAACACGGTACTCAGCCAGAGCTATGCGCTGACAAACCCAAATGGGACGGCAGAGATAATCGTCACGGACCCGAAGGCGGAGAGCCCTACGATCACGGGCAACTTCATTACCGGATGCAGCGCTACGAACACGATAACGTTTACCTAAACGACTATGTCTTCAGAAAAATCGAGCTGGTAATCCGGTATGCCGACAGACAGGCCGTAAGCCTTGGCCTACTCATACTGCTCCGTTTTCGACCTGTCTATACGGAATACCCTACTCTGAATATAATGTAATGGTATTTGCCGCTTTTGAAGTCTGCATACCACTCATGCTTTGAGTCAAGCGACCTGCTTAGCGCCTGTGCGGTCTCTTCCGCCTTACGTCCCGGTATTTCCACATCGTCAAGGGTCCATTGCTTGATCCAAGGAGTCTTATGCTTTTCAGTGACCTGCGAGATTCTTTTCTTAGTTATCCTCAGCTCACTAAGAATGGATTTATCCTCAAGGCTTTCCTCTATTATAGTGCTCCTGTAGTCCAATCCGATCACGAGAACCTTTTTATCAGCATGAGCCAGGCCATGCGCATGCCCCACAGCAGCTTCGACTTCGCCAGCTTGCTCATGCCCTGCTTCCTCGTGTAGTACTTTATGTCCACCTCCCCTATCCTATAGCCCCGCTTCGCCAGCTCTGCAGCGAAGAATCCTATGCCGATCCTGTACGGCTGCACATGCCGTATGCTCTCAAAGGCCTTCCTGTCCATCGCAAAGAGGCCGGTGAGTATGTCGTGAACCCTCCTTCCGTAAAGCACGCTGAATATCCCGCTTAGCGCATTGTTCCCGAATACTATGTAGCTGTCCATCGCGTCCTTCTGTATTCCAGACATCCTGTTCCCCATGACAAGATCCGCCTCCCCCTTCCTGACGAGCTCCTCGGCCCTCCTCAGGCCAGCGGTCTCATGGGTGTCGTCGGCGTCAGTGCTGAGCAGTATGCTGCCGCGCGCAGCCCTGAGCCCCTCCATCACCGCGTTCTCAACGCCCCTGCTCCTCTGTCTTATTATCCTGACCCCTGTCTTCCTGAGCCTGTTCACGAATCCGGCAGAGCTCTTATCCACAACTATTATCTCGAGATTCCTGCCGAAGATCCTGCGTGATTCGCTTATGATGTGGAATATGCCCTCCTCCTCTATGTTCGGGAGAATCAGGCTAACCTTGTCAACCATCAAACCAGCGGTAACTATTCAACGCGAATATTTAAAAGGTTCACAGTCTTGATTACTCCATGCGATACGTCGTGGCCCTCGGGGGCAACGCCATAGGGGGCGAACTCAGCAGAGCCGCCGCAAACTTCATAACCAACCTATACAGGAGGGGCAATGAGGTGATAATCACGCACGGCAACGGCCCGCAGGTGGGAGAGCTTGCTGAAATGGAGGACAAGCCGCTTTCAGTGCTTACCGCGCAGACACAGGCAGAGATAGGCACCATAATCCAAACGGGGCTCATGCGCAGCACGCATTCGAAAAGGCTGGAGCACAACATGCCGATAATAATAACGAGGTGCATCGTCGACAGGCACGGCAAGGAGATGCGCAATCCCTCGAAGCCCGTCGGCAGGTTCCTGACCAGGTCCCAGGCATCAGCGCTCATCGGTAAGGGGATTGTCGTGAAGCGCCTGATCGGCGGCTATCGGCGCGTAGTACCATCCCCAATTCCCATCGACGTCCTTGAGATGGACACCATAAATTACGTAGTCGGGAAGTCAAGGATAGTAATCGCAGGCGGTGGCGGCGGGGTAGCAGTCACACTCGGGAAGAGGGGCCTGGAGTACGCTGACGCTGTAATAGACAAAGACCGCACCTCGGGCCTCATCGCGCAGAAGTCGCGTGCAGATGCGCTTGTGATACTTACGAAGACAGACGGGGTTTACACGGGTTTCGCCACCCCGAAGCAGAAACTGATAAAGCGCGCCACAGTCCGAGAGATGCTCGCGCTTTCCAGGAACGGGGAGTTTGAAGAAGGCAGCATGCTCCCAAAGGTGCTCGCATGCACGGATTTCGTAAGGAAAACCGGAAAGAAGGCGTCCATAGGCAACATAAACCCCGCGGGGGGCTCAATGAGCGCTACCCTGATCGTACCCTAATCCCCTGATGGCATCTGCAACGTTTTTTGCCCCGGCATCTGTCTTTATCCCATCCTTGTCGAACTGCGTCCTGCTTACCGAGAATCCTTTATCGCGAAGCCTTTCAATCAGATTGCCCATCGGCACAGAGCTCATGCGCAATGTCCTCGTGATTCTTGGTATGGAATAGAAGAAAGGCATGTCAAGCTCTTCATTTATCCTTGAAAGAAGCACCCCGGCACCATCCATTGTCCCGGCCATGCCTGTCATCCTTCCTGTAATCCTTTTGTCGTAGAGCGGCCCAAGGTACATCGGCCCGAAAGCCTCCGTGTCCGCGCCGCAATCGCCGCATTCCGCTCCGAGAAGCGGCGTCGCGCCCTTTGCATACGAGAATGAGCGGCATCTGCCGCAGAACGATGCGAAGCCGCACTGCTTCACCGATTCAAGCGCCTCCTTCGCTCCTGCATGCAGCCTCGCGAACACGCGCATGTAGTGCATGTCGGATACGCTAAGTAATGGCTCCACGCCGAAGTTGAACTGGGCCGCTGACCTTATGACGAAGTTCAGAAGGATCCTGATTCCGGACTCCTTGCACAGCTCGCTGTGCATGGGCTTCGAGCCGTACAGCTTCACGCACGCATTCGAGTGCGCGCCGCAGAGCACGGCGGTGTCGGTTGCGGTGACCATCAGAAGCGTCTTGTCCCTCGATACCTTTAGAAGGTCGTTGATGTGGGGCACAGGCGTCCCGAACGGGTCAAGGTCTATAACATCAAACTGGCCTGCATCACCGCCGTTGCAGAATCCCTGCACGCTCTCGTTCAGGCACTTTAGCTTCAGCCCGTTCCTCCTCATGTTGAGGCTTGCGTTTCTCGCGGCCTGCGCATTGATGTCCAGGGACACTATGTCACTGAATCCCGCCTCCTTGGCGTAGCGTATGCCGCGTATTCCCGTCGCGGAGGTGCTGTCAAGCAGTCTGCCTTTTGCGCCTGCCGCCTTAAGAAAAAGCACCGAGATGTCCCTGAGGGCACGCATCCTCGGATTGTAGAATACGCCACTGCCTACGCTTATCCTGGCGCTTCCTTCTGCGACTGTCGCCATTCAAACAGTTACTCCTCCATGTAAGGCGCAAGGAAGTACACGACCTCACTGTCCCCTATGTTGTACTTCATCCTTAACGGCTCATTGGACTTGAGCGATATGTGTATGTTGTTGCCTGCAGGGCACGACCTTACCATGTTCTCGAGGAACTCGAGGTTGAATGTAGACTCGGCACCCTTCTTCGCGTCTATCTTGCGCATTATTCCCCCTTCTGCATCGTGCAACTCCTCAAGCTCACCAGAGTCGCCGCGAGCGCTGACGGAGAACTGGTCCTTCGCCGACTTGAACGATATGTACGATGAGATGAGGCTTGCGTCCTTGACTATGTCCTTGAAAGGCTCGCCGCTTACCTCTACCACGGAGTCGAACTCTATGCTCGGCTCCTTCTCCACGCTCTTCTTGACCTCGACCATCGGCAGCCTGTACCTGCGCCTCGATCCCTGACCTATGAACTCAAGCGACAGTTTGTTGTCTACGTCCTTCATGACGAGCGCTTCGCCATCGCGAGTCCTCGAGAGTATCTTGTTGAGGTTCTCTATGTTTAGTCCTATGTTCGCGTTCTTCTCTATCGTGAACTTCGAGAAGGCCTTGTTCGGCATCGTGAATGAGATCATGCTTATGCTGCTCGGGTCCATGGCCTTGAGGCTTATGCCGTCCTTCGATATGGTGAACAGCCCCTCGTCAACAAGACTTACTATCGCGAAACCGCAATCCTTCCAATACTTCGCGTTGTCTATCCTTATCTCGAACATCATGCCACCTCAGTAGAAGCACTAACTATTAGCAACGATAATAATATATAACGATGTGCGCTAAGGAGCTGAAACATATATAAACATCGGCAATGTATCGTATCCGAAGCAGATGGGATCTTTGATGCGACCTCAAAGCATTGCGGCAGTGGCATTCGCGGCGTTCCTGTGCCTCAACATCGTGTTTCCCGAGTACTGGTTCCAGTTCGGGGCTCGCGGAGGCTCAAGTGCCACCCAGAACCACGGCGCAGGCGTGAGCATACAGACCATAGTGCCGCAGGTCCTAAGCGACGGTTCCGTAGCCTTCTGGGTCGGCGAGGACCTGAGCAACGGAGCATTCCTGCAGATAGGATACCTCATAGAGAACCAGTCCGGAGACTATCCCTCAGCATGCGACACTACTGGATGCCACGGCTACCAGCACCTCCGCGCGGGAGACGCCGAATGGTTCTATGAGTACTTCCCCTCCCCCTCTGTGGATACGTTTCTCGGAACGATAGGCCCTGATGGTTCTGCAGGCGTCAATGGGTCGATAAACAACTACACGTTCTACTCCAATGGGAACACGTGGTATTTCGAGTTCAACGGCAATGCCCTTGGCAATGTCACGCTGGGCTCGGGTTCATCGGGGGACAACGTGCCCATAGCATTCGGGGAGATAGCCAACACGACTACCTCCAGCCAGCACGTCAGTCCTGTGGAGTTCAAGAACCTCAAGTTCTATGACGGCAAGACATTCCTTCCCGTATCCAACGGATACTCCTACATAGGGTACGGCATCGGGAGCAGCTCAGCGCTGAAGGATCCGTATGGTGTCCTAGAAATAGCAAACAAGGTGAACAATTTCTTGGCGGGCTCGGGACTTCCGCAGCCGCTGGACAATACGCAGCTGTGGACCATTGGTTACATGCTCAAGATAATCTCCAGCTATGGCAACATGCTCAACTCCACAGAGTACTTTGCCTATTCGTCGGCAAACATAAGCGCCCCGAGGTTCGTGTACATCGCCCCTGGATCGCGCGGCGAGTTCGTGCAGTGGCGCGGCACAGGCTACGGTGCGTACACTGGCGCTGCGAACCAGAGCACCATATTCATGGGATCTAACATAACAGAGGAGATGGTGATGAAGCCGCAATACCTGCTCAGCATCTCATCTGCTTATGCAAATGCGTCCGGCAGCGGCTGGTACGCCGCCAATTCCGTCGTGAGCTACTCAATAAGCTCAAATGTGTTCTACCAGAACGCGTCCTCAAGGCAGACGTTCACCGGATGGAGCAACGGCCAGAAAAACGTCTCAGCCGAAGCCGCGCTCGTCGCCCCGGAGAACATAACTGCGGAATGGCAGCAGCAGTATCTGGTCGATGCCACTTCTGACTACGGAAACGTGACCGGCTATGGGTGGCACAACAAGGGATCGACAGTGACCCTTTCGCCGGCAGAGCCGGTGGCGAACATAAGTGCAACTGAGAAGCTGGCATTTTATTCCTGGAGCAGCGGCCTTAACCCCAGAACCTTGGCCCTGACGGTTGACGGGCCTATATCCATACATGCGCAGTACAAGAGGCAGTACCTCACCTATTTCCAGGCAGTCGACATGAACAACAACCCGATAAACGCCACTGACTTCCAGATCGGCAACAAGACCTTCTCCAACTCCGCGTTCCTGTTCTCAAACGTGTCATACGACGTACAGAGCGCATACTACAATGGATTCAAACTGCCCGTGAACTCCAATGTCAGCGTAGACTCCAGCTCCCACCTCGTTGTTCATCTGCCGCTGTACACTGTATACGTTCAGACCACAGATCTGTTCGGTATACCTGTGAACGCGCTGACAAGGCTGCAGCTGCAAAACGGCACTCAGATAACGGCATACACGGGATCAGGGGGCATGCTTGCGCTCCAAGACGTCCCATATGGCACAGCCACCGGCAGCGCCGTTTTCTTCGGAATAAATGAGTCTATAACCGCAAGCCGCGGCTCTATCGTGCACCTGATATACCTATCCTACTTAGACATAGGCGTATTCGTTGCCGTGATAATCCTGGCTGCGGTGCTGTACCTCGTGGTGTCAAAGACACTGCACAGGCGCAGCGGCCGTAACGCCTCAAGTGCGGCGCAGGACAGCCAGCCAGACAAAAAACAAAACAAATAAAATT
>JAKAVL010000022.1:0-3354 GCA_021817305.1 Microcaldota archaeon
ATCTTCTACATCGACTTTAACGGCGCAGCCCTAGGGATAGTTCAGGGCATATCTGAGTGGCTGCCGATAAGCAGCAAGACACAGATAATGATTGCGTCATCATACCTGCTCAATCTGAACCTAAACATAGCGAGCAACTTCTCGCTGGTATATGCATTCGGCCTGTTCATGGAGATAGGCACGATACTCGCATCGCTTATCTACTTCAGGAAGGACGTTGTGAACCTTCTGAAATATCTTGTCAGGAAGGGCAGCCCTACAGACAGGAACCTCTTCAATTACGTGATTGTGTCCACCATAGTCACTGGACTTGTCGGCGCACCGCTGTATCTGATCGTGGACTCTCTAAACGGGGCATACAACCTCGGCATACCTATGCTTATACTCGGGGCGGTCCTAATCATGGATGCCGTTCTCATAAAGATAGCGAGGTCAAAATATGCTGTAAACAAGGACAGGAGAACGCTTCAAAGCCTTGGAATAAAGGAGTACGTACTCGTCGGCTTCGCGCAGGCGCTTGCGGCGCTGCCTGGTGTCAGCAGGTCCGGCGCAACAACAAGCACACTGCTGCTTCTCAATGTAGACGCAGGCGACGCATTCAGATTGTCGTTCATAGACATGATACTCGCGACGAGCGGTGCGGTTGTGCTTACGCTGGTCGCGAGCAGGCATCAGGTCATGCAGGCGATATCCCTCATAACGGTTCCTGGCCTGATAATCTCCATTATCGTTGCCACGATAATCAGCCTGTTCCTGATAACATTCCTGCTTAACGAGGCGAAGAAGACCAGAATCCTATACATAACCGCGGCTCTTGGAATAATCGCCATAATCGGCGGAATACTCTCCCTTATGCTTGCGACAGGAGGCGCGGCTGCTGCGCTGTCCTGACTGGCGGAAAGCAAGCGAACCTAAAACAGCTCAAGCCCGAACTCCTTAAACTCCCTGAAATGGTTTTTGTTGTTCGTGTAAAACCTTGCCTTGTTGTTTATGGCTACCGCAGCTATCATCGCATCCATCCTCGCGATCTTTTTCCCCTTTTTTTCTAACTCGAGTTCCAAACGCGGAGAGAGATCCGCATCGCGTTTCGTATAGTCCAGGATTGGTATTGCTGACAGCTCTCCGGGAACATGCTTGTTGTACTTCATGATGCCATACAGAAGCTCGTGCTGGTTTATCGAGGTGGTGCAAAAAGGCTCTCTATTCTCTAATATCGCATCCAGCGCGGCCTCCCCCCTCTGAGAATTTTTATCGAATATCTCTATCAAGACGTCGGTATCCACTATTATCACTACCTCACCTCGGATCTTTTTGAAAGAATCTCCGCAAGCATCCTGTCCTTGTCGGCGAATTCCATGCTGCCCCTAAGCTTCAGCAACGCATCCATGGGGGCAAGCATCCCTGCCAAGCGCTCGAACAGCTCGCTGAAGCTCTCATCCTCCTTCTTTATCCTAATAAGTTTCTCATATACCTCTGTTCTTATCGTTATTGTTTTTGTCATTTCCTCACAGTTAAACATATGTTTAAACACATATTTAGGCGTTTCGGAACCTATGGGTAGCATTTACGCGGTCAAAAGAACCAGCCTCAGCTAACCCTTCATAAGCAAAAACCAAGAAAGAGAAGCAAGCTTGAAAAAATTAGGCGTTAGTTGCGGTACGCTCACAGGTCGCGATAGTTATAAATATCTTATTTCCCACTATATAGTGGGAAATATATGAAAACCATACTTAAGATGGACGAGAAAGGGAGAATTCATATTCCAATCCGGCTGAGGGGGGCCTTGGGGTTGGGATCCAATCAGCTTGTCACTATGGAGGTAAAGAAAAACACCCTCATATTCAGAAGGGCGCAGAAAGCCAAACAATTAAATGACAAAGTACTTCACGACCTTCTTAATCCCGCAAAAAGCAAGGTCAAGGTAACCGCAGAACTCCTTGAGGGGCTCAGCAACGAACTGTGGAGCACATGATAGTCATAGATTCCAATGTGTGGATATATGCAGAGAGCACGAATTCAGATATACATCAAAAAGCAGTACAAAAAGTCAGGGAGTTTCTCGACTCGGATGCCTTTGGCATAAACTCAATAATTGTTTCAGAGGTATTTTACAAATTAAGCAAGATAATAGGCGACAGGGAGGCACACTCACGAATGAAACACATTTTGGAACATCCATCCGTTCAGTGGCTTGATTTCTCTATAGATACTACAACGAAGGCAATGGACTTGTCCCTCAAAACAAAGGTAAGGATAAACGATGCTATGATTGCAGCTCAGGCAATGAGCTTCAAAGCACCTGTATTCACGGACAACATTAAAGACTTCGGGAAGATCAGTGGCCTGAAAGTAATGCCTCTGAGATGAAATCCAGTTCTCTAACGGAAAAAGCCTCAGCTAACCATTCAACTCAAAACCAAGAAAGAGAAGCAAGCTTGAAAAAATTAGGCGTTAGTTGCGGTACGCTCACAGGTCGCCGAAGCTCCCTGTTTACACGCCCGCTCTATCAAAGCCATGTACTATGGCCACCCTAAGTGTCTCGTTTCGGATGCGGCTTCATCCTTAGATGCTTTCAGGATTTATCCGCTTAGCGCGTGGCTACCCGGCAGTGCCATAATGACAACCGGTCCACTAGAGGCGCCGTCGTCTCGTTCCTCTCGTATTAAAGACGACTTATCCTCTGACACTAACACTCTCAGTAGTTGCTACCGTACTGACTCGCGTCGTACTGAACTCATCTCGTGTATCTTTTTAATGGACGAGCAGTCCAACCCTTGGCGGCTCCTGCACCGCCAGGATAAGATATGACCATATCGGTGTATCAAACGGCGGGGTCGCTGTGAACGCTCACCCGCCACGAACCGGTTACCTCCAGAGTAACTTTTTTGACAGCATGGTGGCCCATTAAAAGGCCATCCAGAGTTCGTTAAGCCCCTGTTTCCAGTCTGCACCCCACGCTTTTCGGGGTACAGTCAGCCCTGCATTTGCCTTTGCGCTTTACGGCGGGTTCCCAACCCGCCTAAGCAGAGCGTTGGCCACTTTCGTTTCCTTATCGAAAGCAACCGCCCAGTCTAACTATCCACCTGCAGTTGTCCCGCAATGCGGTAAGTCGCGTAAGAAGCGAATAGTGGTGTTACATTGTCGCTCCACGCCCGCCAAAGCGAGCGCTTCGATGCTCCCACTTACGCTATGAATCGTTCCTCACGCAACAGCAACAGGCTATAGTCAAGTTTCATGGAGACTTCGCTACCCACTGAGAGAACGTGGCATGTACACCACGTAGTGAGTTCACCAGGTCCAAAGTTGGGACAGTGGGACAGACGTTACGCCCTTCAAGCAAGTCACCTATTAAGT
>JAKAVL010000022.1:3364-41074 GCA_021817305.1 Microcaldota archaeon
GAGGTATTACGCTACCTAAAGAGAGTCAGAGTTACTCCCGCTCTTTGCTAGGGCTTAGTCCCGTTGAAATGGGGTTTCGCTGACTAGCGGTGAGCAGGCGTCACCCACTATACAAAGCCTTACGGCTGTGCGGTGAGTTGTGTTTTTGATAAACAGTCGCCGTCCCCTTGTTAATGCTATCTGCGCTTACCAAGCGCAGACATGGCTTGTCGAAAACTTACGCCACTAATTTGCCGATTTCCCTAACCTTGGTTCTCCTGACACGCCTTGGCCTTCTCGGCCAGCAGCACCTGTACTGGTTCTAGGTACGAATTAACACGATCGTTGCGTATTCCCTTTTCACGGGCTCAGGAATTCAGGCATATAGTTCATTCAGCTGCTTCTCCTCACAATGAGACTCCGCAGCCATATGCACTTTGTTTCAGCCCTATCCCCAAGCGTCAGAAATACGCCTTGCGTTGCCGCGCCTACGTGTTAAGCGCATGAATATTAACATGCTTCCCTTTTGCACACGAGTAATTAGCTGTGTGCTTAGGATCGGCTAACTCCCAGCTGACGATCATCGCAAGGAAAACCTTGTGCTTCCGGCGTAATGGATTTTCACCATTATATGCTGTTACTAACACCAGGATTTTCACTGCTGCACGATCCACATGCCTGCACAGGCATGCTTCTAGTCATGCAGCACGCCCCCCTACCCATCTTTCGATGCCTAGGTCTCGGTACTTAGTTTAGCCCCGTCCATCTTCAGATAGTACGGCCTCAATCGGTACGCTATGACGCGTTTTTTGAAGGATGGCTGCTTCTGAGCCTACCTCCCGACTGTCTAAGACCGTATCGTCTTTAGGTACACTTAACTAAGATTTAGGGACCTTAACCAAGGTCACTGTCGTTCCAGTCTCGTCCGCCTAGCTTACCCAAGCGAACCGACTCCCGGGGTCTACGCAGCACATGCATTCGGAGTTTGAGAGGAAGGCGGGACCTTTCGATCCCAAGACTTCCAATCGGTCGCTCTACCTCATGTGCGAGCTCGCCCGGGGCTATACTAAATATACTTCGGAGGGGACCCGCTATTGCCATGTTCGAGTGGTCTATCGCCCCTACCCGCAGCTCACCCAGTCGGATATACCAGAATTGGTTGCGGGCCTCCATCAGCTGTAAAGCTGACTTCGCCCTAGCCGCGCGTAGATCACAATGGCTTCGGGTCGTATGACGGTGACTTGAGACGTTTTCACGTCCTGCGCCTCGTTGCCTGCGCGCACTCGCTTTCACTTTGCCTTTCGGCTTGCCACACCCATACACTCCCTGGCTCTTGCTTCGAGAAGAAGGACATGACATTGGTCCATGCGTTTTGCTTGATGTTTTCACATCTTCGCTTGGCGCGCTTCATTCCTTTCATGCCATATCTTCTCGTAACCACCTAGTTTCAGATCATTTCACTCCCACGCGTGTGGGTGCTTTTCAGCTTTCGCTCGCGCTACTTGTTCGCTATCGGTCTCTAACCAATATTTAGGGTTGGGGTTTAATGCCCCCGCGTTCGCACAGGATAACTAACCTGCGCTACTCTCCATCAGCAGTGGCCGGTCTCTGTACGGCTACGAGGCTGTCACTCTCTTTGGCCGTTCTTTCCAGAACGTTCGCCTCCAGAAACCGGTCAGGCGCTGAACCACATCTACGGCTGCTTGCGCAACCGCATTCAGTTTGCCCTGTGCCGCGTTCATTCGCATTATTAACGGCATCGCGTATGCTTTCTTCTCCTGCGGGTACTAAGATCTTTCAGTTCCCCGCGTGCGCATGCGCCATTATTCATGGCGCAATCGGAAATCCCGGGTTCAACGTTCGACTTGCAACTACCCCGGGCTTATCGCAGCTTGCCACGTCCTTTGACGCTGTTAGAGCCTAGCCATCCTCTAGGTGGCTTAAAAATTTTAGTGTCTTTCAAGCTTGCTTCTCCTCAAATCAATCGCCTATCGGCGATCTCACGCGGTTATCATGGCGCACTGGCTCTGACTGTTGTACTTTGCATCTCATCAAGCAAAAATAGCTCTCAAAACGAAGTTGCCTGTCAGAAGCTAATGGCTGCCACAAAAGCACCAAGCCTACATATACGCAGAAAAGGTTTATATAGCTTGCCTGAAGCCGACACGAAATGCCTATTAATAGATTTTCAGAGAAGAGGTCGTGATGCAATGAAAACAGCAGTCAAGGAACGTTCAGAAAGCATTGGAATGGGCTGGGAGTCTGAGATACTCGCACGAGGGTAAAATCTTATTCTCAGAAGCGACATGTTCATCTCAATGGTTGTTCCAGGAGCCTGAACGTTCTCTTTCTGCAATCAATCTCCGCCTCGATTCCCAGCGGAAGTATGAGCATGGGATCCGTATGACCGAACTCCATGTGCGCTACGATTGGCAGGTCGTCGCGGCCGTACTCGTCCGATACAACATCGACAAGAATGCGCTCTAAGTCGCACTCCTGTGCCGCGGTGTAATTGTACGGTATTGCAACGAGCAATGCACGTATCTCGTCAAGAACCCCCATAAGCCCGTAGTTCCTCAACCAGTCCCTGACAAGGCCAGGCGGCGGATTGTTCTCCGAGGTCTCAAGGAAGAATATCCTGTCCTTCCAGAATCTGTCCTCGGGCCAGAACCTGCTGCCCTTGAACATCTCGAACATGTCTGCGCATCCGCCGAACAGCCTTCCCCTTGCGATGCCATCGCCCTGTATCCAGTGCCATCCCGAGTTCTTCTTCGGTGCGTTTACCTTTCCTGTGTTTTTCTTGTAAGTCCATTCAGGATATCCGGAGAAATATACGTCGTATGGCCTGTACGCGTACGTCGGCTTGGAATTCGTGAGCATCTCCCTGACATGCACTGAAAACTCGTCAGGCAGGCTTTTCATCTGGGAAAAGCCCGTCATCACGGCAGGCCCGTAAAACGTCACGAGGCCTGCCTGATTAAGAAGCGTGATTATTGTTGTGGGATCAGACATGCCCATGAATATCTTCGGATTCGACAAGGCGGCATCTACGTCTATGTGCCCCATCACCCTTATGGAATCACCGTCGCCTCCTACGGAGGAGATTATGGCCTTTACCTCCGGGTCCAGAAAGGCATCATTAACGTCCTTTGCCCTCTTTTCCGGGTGCTTGTGCAGGTATTCCCGGCTCATCCTCGTCGTAGGATACTCCTTAACGTTCACTTGCAGAAGCTCCCTGATGTTTTTTATTCCGTTCCTGAATATGTGTGGGTATGCCGCGGCGGCTCCTCCGCAGGCCGAGACTACAGCAACAGTATCCCCCTCCACAAGTCCTGCAGGCTTTATCACGCGCGCTTCCATACATTAACCTATCCAAGAGTAATATAATAATATTCTCTGCGAACGTTACTGCAAAGCAATTCCCGCCCCCGTAGTATAGCTCGGACAGAACACGGGCTTCCGGAGCCTGTGACCCGGGTTCAAATCCCGGCGGGGGCGCTGCTCATACTACCTTAACAGCGCAGCGAACTCTGCCCTTTTCTTATCGTCAAGCCTGGACAGGTGGCCCCTTGCCTCCGCATATGTCCCCCTTATTGCGATATTGGGATGATTCGACATTGCCTCTGCGCATCTCCTGTCGAATGAAAGGCTCATGGCGATTTCCGTAGGAATATAATTTAGCAGATCGCCCCTCCCATCCAGCAGGACACCCCTGTAGTACTCCACAGCATTTATGGGCTTTATCCCGACTCCATTAGCCTTCGCATTTCTCATTGCCATTAAACCGTCACTCAGGTATTCCCCACCCCACCTATATATTACTTTTCCTACTTACTTTCTTGGCGTAATTATCTCAAAAAACACAAGAACCTATATATGCATTCGCATGGAAATAGCGGGTGTAAGGCGATATAATGTCAATGTACACTGATGCTCAAAACCAGTCGGGCCAGTACGATGATGCGCCCGCGCATAGAGTTCAGCAAAACGATCCGCAGAACGACTCACAACATCCACTGCCTAAGGATGGCGGAGGCAATCCATTCAAATACATAACCGCACTGCTGATAATAGCTGCCGTTGCAGTGGTCGCATACTACGTTGTGTTCAGGAGCGGCGTGATAAAGACCAATGCGGGCTACAGCTCGCTGGAAAGTGCAGGAAGCCTTACCGCACTCGGCAACGTCGTTTCATACGGATACAACTCTATTCCGGATCTCAACGCGAGCTACAGCGGCATCGCATCGCTGAGCTCCAGCATATTCGGGGTGTCTGTTCCGTTCACCATGACTGTGCAGAAGTATGGAAACAACAGCGCGGACCACATATCCATATACCTGAAGAACATCGCCGACATACTCGGTTCCTTAGGGTCCTCCTCATCATCAACCCAATACCTCAACCTCAGCCTGTACTACCTTAACGGCACTTCTTACATATGCTCCGTTCAGGCTGCAGGCTCGTATTGCGCAAACGAAAGCAGACAGCCAGCGTCTCCAGGCTCAAGTTACTCCTCCATAGGTGGCCTGTTCTCTCAGCTGCAGAGCAGTCTACAGCTGTCGATACTCAACAAAACCCTCACCGGTGCATCATATAGCGGAAACGCATGCACGTTGTTCTCTGAGAAGGCGCTTGCCAATGTAAACGCCGGCACAGAGGCCGGAATAATGGGAAGCCTTGCAAGCGCGAATACAGTAAGTTCAAACGCATCAGCGCAGGCAGTGCCCTCCATACCTACGTTCCCAATATACCTGACGACCTGCCTTTCGAACCAGTATTACGGCATACCCTTCAATATATCCATTGACCTGCCAGAGGTAACTATCGATTCCTCTGGATCGTCGCTTCTCAGCAGCAATGTGTCGCTGAGTCTTTCTGTCGCGATGAATGCGCAGTACATGAACACCAATGTTTCGCAGCAGGAGGTCGACGTGCTTCCGTATCCCATCGTCTCAGTCGCAGCCATCCCTGGCATAGGAAACTATACCTGACTTGCACAGGCAAAAACGAGAAAAGCGGGCCCGGTGGGATTTGAACCCACGACTTAAAGGTTAAAAGCCTTCCACTCTAGCCAAGCTGAGTTACGGGCCCTCGCAGTATAATGTTCAGAACTCCTATAAAACCTTTACTTACTCCCCTCCGAAAGAAATCCCTTCATTATCCCATTTATCACGTACTGCCTCGCCTCTTCAATGTTTGCCTTTTTCTTCCCGAAGGCGCCTGCAGCGCACGGATGACCCCCACCCGTGCCGCGAAGCATACGCCCGGCTTCTCCAAGCATCACTCCCAGGTTAATCGAAAGCTTCTTGTCGAGGGGTGAGCGCAGCCTTGCGGAGACGCTGGCCTCGCCTTTCCTGACCGACCAGAACACCGCTGCGTCTGCGCCCATGCGCAATGTTGTCTCGGCTGCGGTGTTCGCCTGGAACTTTGCCTCTCCGCTCACGAGTAGATAATTCCCGTATTGCGCAACGTTAGCGGAGAACATGTCCTTGAGCACCATATCCCTTATCTCCGGCGACTGCGCCCCGTGGACGTTTTCGACGACCTCGCTGTAAAGCATGCCTGCCGAGTCCAAGAGCTCGGATATCTGCATGAACGTATGTGCACTGGAGTTCTGGAAGTCGGCAGAATCAGCAACAATTCCGTTTATCAGCATGCATGCGCGGCTCCTGTCTATCCCCGCGCCGCCTGCCTTCAGCACGTCGTAAACTATACTCGACGCGCTGTTGTAGTCCTCTCTGTTGAACAACGATGCATTCCTGGGTATCCTATCGGGAGGCGAATGATGGTCTATGAAGAGTATCTCACCTTTGAACTGCCTGAGCCTTCTCTCGAATTTCCCCATCAGCTCCAGCCTGTTGGCATCAAGGATCACGACCGCCTCTACGCCCTCAGGAAACTTCGAGCCTATCCTTGCGTCAGAGTCCGCCTTCCCTATCATGTGCTTTGCGTTGTTTGTTATGTAGTCGGGAGTCGCGACAACTGAATCGTTCAGCATCGCGGAAAGGCCAAGCGCTGCCGCAACGCCGTCCCTGTCGCCTATCGTATGGAAGGTAAGCAGGAATTTCCTGCCCTTGTTTCTCTCGAAGAATTCCAAAAGCTCTTCAAACGAGAGAAACCCTGCCAAGCGCTCACGACTGGCCCTGCTTGTACAGCCTTGTAAGCTCCTCGTTCAGCTGGCGTTCTCTTGCCTTTACATCGGTATACTGCTTGTTTATCGACTGCAGCCTTGCGGAAGTCAGCTCATGCCTGTCGTTTATGTCAGTCAATGCCTTCTCCTTCGTTGTCTCTACTATTACCCCGCCGACGCTGAAGTATACCTTGCCGGAAGCCTTCCCAAGCTCTTCCTTCGCGCGCTCCATCTCGAGCTTCTGCGCCTGGAACTGCTCAAGCTGTATTGCAAGGGTGCGCAGCTGCTCCTGCGTTGTCTGGTAATCCTTCAAAAGCTTCTCCACTTCCTGCTCCGGCTGCGGTGTTGCTGCATGCGCCATAGAATCATCAGTTTATTTTAATCGCAAAATGCTAATAAGTTACCGATTTGCAGTCACAGGAGCTTCAGCGACGAGGTGAAGAAGTTAATCTCGCTGGCTTTCCACGGCCCCACTCCCAGCGCAGTGACTGTGCCCGGCGGTATCTGCGTAAGCCCAGCGTCTGTCACGAGCGCGCAGGGGAATCCCTTGTACTTGAATGCCTCATGAAGCTTTCTCAGCGCCTTCTCGTCGTCGACCTTCAGCACTATCTTCTTCTCCCCGGTGTCTAGCCACTCCTTGGCGATCTTCTCGTCTGTCTTCTCAGCCTTGAAATAGCTCATCAGAGATGCATGTGCCACCTGCGCCGCAAGCTTTCCTGTCCCGAGGTTAAGGTCTTTCCTTACAATTATGGCCTGCTTTATCTCGTCCATCGGAATCACTTGGTAGCGCAGCTATAAATTACCGCTGTCTTTAGACTGTCGATGCTTCTTGCCATTAAATGCGACAACACAGCTGTAAGACGCTACCGCAACGGTCCCGGCCAGAACCCATAGATTCACGCCGCGCGCTCTTCCTAAAAGAGACGAATTGCTGCCCAAAAGAGTGTCGGCCACATTGAAGAGCACTATCATCATAGTCCACCCACTTGCCTTCAGGCCATTAAGGCCCATAGTGAAGTCTACGGAATTTCTACGCAACGCATTGGAAATGCTCTTTCCCGCGGCGTCGCTGATAACGCCAACCAGGACAGACGCGCCCAGAACCTCGGCGTTGTTGATGCCGACGCCCCGCGTACCATGCTCCACAACACCATATGCCACGGAGGCGGCCCCGACAAGCGTGCCCATCGTCCGCGCCGCAATGTTAATTGTTGCGCCGACATCCTTTCTCACGCTTTCGCGGAGCGCCTTTGCGGCCCATCCGTCCTCCCTGAGCTTCAGCATACCCTCACATACAAAAATGCAACAACATAAATCTATTCCCACCTATATATGCCTGATGGTGTGAATGGGGCTTACGCGCGAGCAGGGCAACGGCCTTGCGCTGAAGATGTTCGGCGAGTACTATTCCAAACAGGACTCGTCATCACTGTCACCGGAGAAGGTATCGCAGCGCGAGTTCGGGATAGGCGATTTCGAGCGCAAGATAAAGTTCAGGCATGCCGAGTTCAAGAACGCAAATGAACTTAAGGATTATCTCGTGAAGCAGACGCCGGCATTCGTTTCATGCTCTACTGCATACTACTCGCACCCCAGCTTCCGGCCCATGGAGAACAAAGGATGGCTCGGATCCGAGCTTGTATTCGACATCGATGCTACGGACATGCATCTCGCATGCCAGAAAGAGCACGGATCATCATGGGTGTGCGACAGCTGCTTCACTAGCGTTAGGGACGAGGCCATAAAACTCATAGAGGAGTTCCTTGTTCCGGACTTCGGGTTCTCGAATCATGAGATATCGGTCAACTTCAGCGGCAACCGCGGCTACCATGTCCATGTCAGCAACGAATCAATCCTGAAACTTGACTCCAATGCACGAAAGGAGATAAGCAGGTACATAACCGGCTCAGGGATAAGCTTCGAGGACTTCTTCATCGTAGAGGAGATAGGCCAGGGCAAGCGGATAAAGCGCCTTGCGGGCCCGAAGCCAACCGAGCCGGGCTGGCGCGGCAGGATTGCGAGGAGCGTGATAAAGGACATCAGCATGGGCGCCGATCATCTTATCTCGACGGGCATGGACGCGAAGACAGCGCGCAACATCTACAAGAAGCGCGCCCTCATCGAGATGGGCATAAACAACGGGAACTGGGACATGGTATACGTCAAGGACAAGGCGCAGTTCTGGTCCGATGTCATAAAGAGCCACGCGATAGCACAGTCGGACAGGATCGACGAGAACGTGACGAACGACACCGGGCACATGATACGCCTTGCAAACACCATACACGGCAGCACCGGCCTTCTGTCGAGGAAAATGGGCGTGCAGAAGTTGCCTTCATTCGAGCCGATGTCGGAGGCCGTTGTACTGCCCGATGCTCCAATCAAGGTCAGGGCAAACACAAAGGCCGCGCTGCACATGAAAAACGAGACTTTTGGACCATACCCAAATGCGGAAGCAGAGATTCCGGGATATGCGGCAATGTATCTTTTCCTGAAGGGCTTTGCGGAGATCATGCGATAAGTATATAAATTAATTCAAACATAGTGTAGCCATATTCTTCAGTCCTTTTGAAGGAATTGCAGCTCTGCGTTGGCAGGCGATTTTGCGTTTGCAAGAATATCTACGTTCAGCATTGCACACCGTGTTTCCAATGGGCGCATACAAGTACATAAAGGAAAGTTTCCAGAAAGGCTACGCCGAGCGCAGCGACCTTCTGCGCTCAAGGGTATCCGCATGGAGGAAGGAAGGCACCATCGTCAGGCTCAGCGGGCCTACGAATCTAGCACGCGCGCATGAGCTGGGGTACCGCGCGAAGCCCGGAGTGATAATCGCAAGGGTCAAGACATCAAAGGGAATGTCGAAGCGCGTAAAGCCGCGCGGAGGCAGGAAGCCCTCCAAGGCCGGAAGGTTCTTCTCATACACCAAATCGCTGCAGTCAGTGGCAGAGGACCGCGCATCGCGCAGGTACATGAATGCAGAGGTGCTCAACTCATATTACATAGGCGAGGACGGCAAGTACAAGTTCTTCGAGGTCATGCTTCTCGACAGGGCGCATCCGGCAATAGCAAACGACCCGATCTACTCTGGGATAGTGCGCTCAAAGGGCAGGTCCTTCAGGGGGCTTACAAGCTCGGGCATAAAGCACCGCGGCATGGGCGGAAAGGGCAAGGGCTTCGCCAACAACAGGCCAAGCTTCAGGTCAACG
Organism: Microcaldota archaeon; assembly: GCA_021817305.1. GTDB lineage: Archaea > Micrarchaeota > Micrarchaeia > Micrarchaeales > CABMGC01 > JAJZOD01. The sequence goes on from JAKAVL010000022.1 coordinate 12,680, forward strand.
CACCGCGGAGTGAAGGTAATATAAGTGATATAATGATCAACTCCACAATCTCGATAAACCTGGGCTCCCCTGCTGACTACGCAAAGGTGGTCGGCAGCAGGCTCTCGTACTCGAATTCCGAGGCGCATCTTCGCGCAAAGGAAAACGTGCTGGAGATAAGCTTCTCCGCAGACGACGCGAAGTCTCTGCTGGCTGCGATGGGAAGCGTGATGCGCCAGCTCACAGTGGTCAACAATGCCCTCGAGTTCGCAGGACAACGTATAAATACCAAGAACAGTGAAAAGAGCAGGAACGGCAAGAAGGTAGTATAATGAAGAAAGGATCAATGGAGTACTGGCCGCACAGGCGCGCAAAGAGGCTGATGCCCAGAGTGCGCAACACCCCCAACTCCACAAACAAGGAGACCCTCGGCATGGTGGCGTTCAAGGCGGGGATGACCCACGTCATGATGATAGACGACACCGATGGCCCAGCAAAGGGCACTGAGGTTGCGCGCGCAGTCACTGTTCTGGAAATACCAAAGGTAAGCGTTTACGGGATAAGGTTCTACAGCAAGGGCTATTCATCGTACAGGCACTCACTCGGCGAGGCATATGACACTGCTCTAGCGGCAAAGGTCGGCATCAAGTCGGTGAAGAAGAACGACCTGGCGGGATTGAAGGGAATGTCAGACAAACTAGACGACGCAACAGCACTGGCGTTCCTAGATGCATCAGTCCTCGGCTTTGGCAGCAAGCGCATAATGCGCTTCGAGATGCCTGTCGGCGGAAAGGACGTGCAGGAGAAGATAGCATTCATAGAAGGCATGCTCGGCAAGGAAGCGAAAATAAGCGAGTTCATCAAGCCGGGCGATTACATAGACGTCACAAGCGTAAGCAAGGGCAAGGGCTGGGCTGGAATAATCAAGAGGTTCGGTGCAGCAAGGCGCTACAGGAAGTCAACAGGAAAGATACGCCACATAGGAACCCTTGGGGCATGGCACCCCCCTAAGGTGCTCTTCGGAGTACTTCAGGCAGGCCATCTGGGCTACAACTACCGTACCGATATAAACAAGCGCGTGCTCAAGATAGGGAGCAACGCCGACGTGAATGCGGTGAACGTGAAGGGCGGCTTCCTGAACTACGGCCTGATAAAGAACGACTACATTCTTGTAGACGGCTCGATACCTGGGCCGGCGAAGCGCCTTGTCCGCATAAGGAAGTCGATAAGGAACAATTGGCCTGTCAAGCAGCCGCAGCTAAACTACATATCCTTGGCATCCAAGCAGTGATATTCATGGAAGTTGACGTATATTCATTGGACGGAAAGGTCTCCGGAAAGGTGGCATTGCCATCTGCATTCTCGAAGGGCTTCAGGCCAGAGATAGTTCGCAGGGCAATACTCAGCGAGCAGAGCCAGGAATACCAGCCGCAGGGCCACAGCGTCATGGCAGGATTCAACACTACTGCGGTGTACGTAGGAAAATATTCAGGATACAGGCGCGGCAGGCACATGGGAATGTCCATCAGGCCGCGCCAGAAGCTCGGCGGCGGCGCAATGGGTGACGTACGCAGGGTGCCTTCGAGCGTCAAGGGACACAGGGCGCATCCGCACAAGATAGAGAAGAGGATTACGGAGCAGATTAACAGGAAGGAATACCTTCTGGCCATAGAATCAGCGATATCCGGCGCAGCGAGCGCAGAGCTCGTGTTGAAGAAGCACGTCCTCGACAAGAAGGTTTTCCCACTCGTAGTGGACGACGGCATAGAGAAGGTCTCGAAGTCGAAGGAGCTCACAAAGGTCCTCGGCGCGCTGGGAGTGTCAAAGGACCTCGAGAAGTCGCACAAGCCTAGGCTCAGGAAGGGCACGGCGAGGCTCTCCTCAAAGAGGCACTTCAGGAACAGCGTGCTCATAGTCGCAAAGGACGCATCTTCGATAGGAAGGGCGGGGCGCAACATAGCGGGAGTGGACGTATGCGCCATAGACTCCCTGACGGTGTCGAAGCTGGCCCCCGGAGCGATTCCGAGGCTGATGCTGTGGAGCAAGTCCGCAGTCGAGGGCGTCGAGTCGGCCCTAAAGAAACAGGTATCATGATGGAAAATGTCCTCCAGTACCCAGTAGCTACGGAAAAGGCCCTGAACCTGACAGAGTCAGGCAACACGATAATATACATAGTGAGCAAGAACGCAGACAAGAAGTCCATAAGGGGCGAATTCGAGAACACGTTCAAGGTGAAGGTCGACAGGGTGAACACGGTCATCGGCCCGGACAACAGGAAGCGGGCCTACATAAGGCTGAAGAAGGAGTTTCCGGCCAGCGACATAGCAAAGAAGCTCAAGCTTGTATGATGTGATAAAATGGGAAAGAGACTTAAGCAGCAGAGGCGCGGAAAGGGCAGCAACGCCTACACGAAGCCTCCTAACCACTTCAAGGCGGACGTCATGTTCGTGAACAGACCCGGGAAGATGACTGGCGAGGTCATAGAGTTCATAGACGATCCGGGACACACTGCGCCGCTCATGCGCGTCAGGTACGATGATTACACCGAGAACACGCTCATTGCTCCTGAGGGCATAAAGATAGGCGACAGGATACACGAGGGCAAGGGATCAGAGATCACGCTAGGAAGCGTGCTCCAGCTCGGCGACATACCGGATGGAATGCCCGTGTACAACATAGAGTCAAAGCCGGGCGACGGCGGCAAGCTTGCTAGGACAGCGGGCACGTACGCCACTGTCGCGGCACACGTTCAGAACAAGGTTACGGTTCTTATGCCTTCCAAGCACACCATGGACTTCAGTCCGGAATGCAGGGCAGAAATAGGCGCAGTCGCCGGGGGAGGAGCAAAGGCAAGGCCCATAATGAAGGCCGGAAGGAACTTCTACATAAAGCACGCGGTCAACAGGACATGGCCTACGAACCGCGGAGTCAAGTCAAACCCTGTGGACCACCCATTCGGCGGAAAGCAGCACCACAAGGGGGCATCGAGCATGGTGTCCAGGAACGCGCCTCCTGGCGCAAAGGTCGGGCACATTGCCGCAAGCAGGGTAGGAAGAAGGAAGAGATGACATTATGCCAAGAATATACACATTTAGAGGCAAGACCGCGGAAGAGATGAAGAATATCACGAAGGACCAGTACCTGGGCCTTATCACCTCGAGGCAGAGGCGTGCGATAAAGCGCATGAGCCTCGGCTACCGTGAGCTGCTTGCGAAGGTGGAGGAGGCTAAGAAGACAGGGTCCGACAAGCCCATACGCACTCATGTGCGCGAGGCAGTAATACTGCCTGACTGGCTTGGCAGGAGGTTCGCGGTTCACACGGGCAAGGAATACAAGGACATAGCGATAACAGAGGAGATGCTGGGCCACAGGCTCGGCGAGTACGCGTTCACAACGAAGCGCGTGCAGCATTCTGCTCCGGGCATAAGGGCCACGAGGGGCAGCAAGTTCCTTGCGGTGAAGTGATGGCTTACTCATTCAATCTCAAGATGGACAGGGCGAACATGGCATTCGCCATGCGCAGCGACGTGAACGCAAGCTACAAGGACCTGGGCGCCGTTTGCGATGCCATAAGGTACCTCAGGGCAGGCACCGCGCTCAAGTTCATCGACAGAATCTCGAACATGGAGATCCCGATACCCTATAAGAAGCACAACAAGCACATGGGCGCAAGGCACGAGCTGCACGGGCGCAAGGGCGCATATCCCGTAAAGGCAGCGAAGGAGGTGCGCATCGCGCTCAAGAATGCTATAGCAAACGCAGCGAACAATGCGATGGACGGGGAGGAAATGGTAATCGTTCACGCGTGTGCAAACAAGACAATGATAATGCGCAGGTATCCTTCAAAGGGAAGCATATCCTGGGGCCGCGGAATGTACGGAAGATCGGCAACGATGCACAGCGACATAGAGTACGCGAAGATAGAGATAGGCCTCGCATATGCGGATTCGAAGGGCCTGTCCGAAAACATGAAGCATTTCATCTCGAACAAGGGCTCAATCAGCAGGATAGTCGAGCGCATTTCAAAGGGCGCGCCAAGCAAGCCTGCAAAGGAAGCCAAGAAGGAGAAGAAGCAGGAAAAAAAGGAAAAGGCAGCCGATAAGCCTGTTACGGAGAAAAAGGCAGAGGCAGGGGCAAAGCCGCAGGCACAGGCGCAGAAGAAGGAAGAGCCGGCACCCGCAGCGAAGGAGAAGAAGGCAGAGCCTGAGAAAAACGCAGAGGCGAAGGAGCAGAAGTGATTGAATGGTAGTCGAGAGAAAGTTCATCCAGGACCTTATAATAAAGAGAAGCATATCCAAGTACATGGAAGATGCGCTCACGAGGGCGGGCTTCTCGAGGGTGGAGATACAGAAGACTCCTGTGATAACTAGGATAACCCCGTATGTCATGAACCCCGGCAGGGTCATAGGCCGCGGAGGAGAGACCATAGACTCGCTGACCGATACTATGAAGAAGAAGTTCAAGCTCGACAACCCGCAGATAAGCGTTGCCGAAGTTGCAAATTCAAAGCTCGAGCCGAGGCTCGTCGCAAAATCCATAGCAAACGCGCTGGAGCGCGGCATAAATCCACGCCGCCTGATTCACACGGCCATAAAGGAGATAATGCAGAACGGCGCATTGGGCGCGGAGATAGTCGCAAAGGGCAAGCTCGCGTCGAAGGGCGCAAGGGCCAAGAAGATGAAAGTAAGGCTGGGCTACCTGCCTAAGTCCGGAAACTCATCCAAGCTCGTCGACATGGCGCAGATAGCCTCATATCCCAAGTACGGCGCGATAGGCGTTACTGTGCGTATAGTTCAGCCTGGCACTAAGTTCCCTGACCGCGAAGTCAAGAAGGTGGCGCTTCCGAAGAACATAGCCGCATCGACAATGAGGAGTCAGAGGCCGAGGACAGACGCTCCGAGGTCATATGCGCCTGCGGCCGCGCCTCAGGCAGCTGCACCTGCACCGGTGACAACCGTTCAGCCAGCCCAAGCGGCGCATCCAAAGCCCCAGGGAGAGCCTCAGGATTCCCAGGAAAAGAAGCCCGAAGCGTAATTCTAGAATCCGAATTCGCTGTATAGTTGCTTATCCTTTATTTTTTTCAACGCATGTCTCAGCAGCGGCGCCGTATTCCGCGGAAGCCTGCCCAGATCAAACCACTTTATCCCGGAGCATTTATCGGGCTCCATGTTCCTCGGTTTGCCATCCCATTTGCGTGCCTCGAAGAACACCACAACGTAATCGCCTTCCTTTCCAATGCCGTCTGTTTTGTGCAATACATGCACGGCCTTCAGGTTCTTTACGGCTATAAATATCCCCACCTCCTCCCTCGCCTCGCGCACTGCGGCCTCCCTGAGGGTTTCTCCAGGCTCCAGGTGTCCCGAGACAACGGCATAATTTCCGTCGTTCCAGCCCGTGCCTTTGCGCTTTGTCATGAGTATTCTCCTGCCTTTTCTGAGGATGAGCCAGGAGCCGGTCTTCACGCTGAATCTCTTCATACAACCATGGAGACGTTGCAAAATAAGGCTTATATATCTTCTCTGCGTATATAATAGCATGAAGATAAAAGACCTAAGGTCACTCTCAAGTGAGGCGCTCAAGGCCAAGCTCTCCGAGCTCCGCCTCGAGTCCGGGATAGAGAGGCGCAAGATAGCCTCTACCGGAGTGGCGAGCAAGCAGGTAAAGATAGGCGAGATCAAGCGCACCATAGCACAGATACTTACTCTTCTTAACGAAAGAGGTGCGGCAACCTAATGCCTGACATTTGCCCCAAGTGCGGTCTCCCCAAGGAGATATGCGTATGCGACGTCCTTAGCAAGGAAACAAACAGGCGCATAAAGATATACACGGAGAAGAAGAAGTTCAGGAAGTACATGACCGTGGTGTCGGGCCTGGAGGGCGACGACATGGACAAGACGGCGAAGGAGCTCAAGCGCATCCTCGCATGCGGCGGAACCTCGAAGAACGGAATCATAGAGCTTCAGGGAGAGCACAAGGACCAGGTCAAGAAGGCGCTTCTGAGCCTCGGCTATCCGGAAGAAAGCGTCGACGTGGCGTGATTCCTCTCCGTGCTGCTAGGGCAAATGTCCTTCAGCACGCATCTTCCGCAAAACTTTGTCCTAGCCGTGCACGTGTCGCGGCCAAGAGCTATGAGCAGATTGGATATTATCTTCCAGTCCCTCTTCGGAACCTTCCTCATCAGGTCAAGCTCTATCCTGTCCGCTGTCTTGTGCCGCGTGAGGCCGAGCCTCCTCGACACGGTTATGCAGTGGGTGTCTATCGCGATTCCATGCTCAGAGATGCCAAATCCCTCGTTGAGTATGACATTAGCTACCTTCCTCCCCACGCCATGGAGCTCCATGAGCTGGTCGATGGTCCTTGGCACCTCGCCATCGAATCTTGACATGATCATCCGCGCCGCCTTCCTCAGGTTCCGCGCCTTTGTCTTGTAGTAATTGAGACCGCTCAGGTCGCGCTTCAATGCCCTCAGGTCAGCATTCGCATAGTCCTCAAAACCACTGTACTTCTTGAACAGGCTCTTCGTAACCACGTTGACCTGCTTATCGGAGCACTGCGGGGACAGGAGCACAGCAACGAACAGCTCGGTTATGTTCCTGTGCACTAGCTCGGTCTGCAGCTTGTCGCTGTATCTCCCAATGAGCCTGCGCATCACTTCGGAAACGTAGGCATCTTCTGAAGCTTTTCGCATGCATACCGTGTACCTTTCACATGTCATGTATAAAAACAGAACCGCTCCGGGCATGTATTTATACTTATTCTTGGCTAATTACTAACAGTGTTTCCTTGTCAAAGAGAAGGACATTGTATTTGGTAGGCATAGATTCGGCTCCCCTCCAGATAACGGCAGAACTGTCAAGGAAGAACGGTATGAAGGGCTTCGAAAAGATAATCAAAAATGGCACGTATGCGGCCCTCGAGTCAACGCTTCCGCCGATAACGGCAGCGGCGTGGCCGACGATCTACACGGGCCTAAGTCCTGCAGCGCACGGAGTGATGAACTTCTTCTCACTTGACAAGGAGTACAACAAGCAGCTCACGTTCTACGATACGCAAAAGCACCCGCCGTTCTGGGACGTGCTCGCCAAGCACGGAAAGCGCAGCCTGGTCATAACTCCCGCCATGGTCGTCGAGCCTTCAAGGAGCGAAAACGTAGACATGATAACGGGCTTCCCGCTCAAGCCGAAGTTCAGCTCAAGAAGCATCGAGGAAGCGGCGGGCAAGTTCCAGTTCGCAGGAGAGCCTGAGATAGAGCAGGGCCTCAAGGAGGGAAGGATAAGCTTCGAGGATGCAACCCGCAGCTATGTGGAGAGCATACGCAAGCGCGCAGAAGTAAGCGCATACTTGTTGGAAAGGAAGCAATACGATCTTGTGCTCGTGTGCTTCACCGAAACGGACCGGATACAGCATTATGCCCTAAGCCTGAAGAACTGGGAAGAACTCATCTCGCCTTTGTATGCGGAGATATCTAAGTTCATCGAGCGCATAACAAGCAACGCGGAGAAAAGCGGCGAGGACTTCGCCATAATGATAGTGTCAGACCACGGCGCACAGCCGATAAGGAAGAAGATACTGCTCAACAGCTGGCTAATAAAGAACGGCTACGCCTCACTCGGCTCGATAATAACCAAGAACGGCCTCAAGGTAGACACCTCGCAGTCCAGGCGCCTTGCCTCTGCAGAGGGGCTTCGCGAGGAGAGGTACTACGAGCAGCTGCGCATTTCATCGAAGTCGCCGGTCACCCGCTTTATATGTGCAAGCGAGGTCGAGACGAGCTACGAGGACTCGTTCTACAAGAGATCATTCGACATGAAGAACACGAAGGCGTTCGCATCGCTCTCTAACAATCCCGTGAGCAGCATATGGGCAAACGACGGCAGGTTCACCGAGCCCGGAATAAGCGATGGCTCAAAGAAAAGGACCGTAGACGAGATAAGCAAGAAGCTCAAAGAGCTCAGGGACGGAGACGTGAAAGTCATATCACGAATATCCATGGGCAAGGCGTACTACGGCGATACGAGCCTCTTCATAGCCCCGGACCTGATCGTAGAGGCGAGCGACGGCTACACCATTGATGTGTTCAACCACTCGGAGGAGAGCGTGTTTGCTGAGCCAGAGCCTGCGCGCAGCGGGGACCACACGCGCGAGGGCGTCATGGGCTTCTATTCCAATTCGTCTTCCCTCGACTCGGAGAACCTCAGCGTGCTCGACGTCTCGCCAATGGTACTAAGCTATCTGGGAATCAAGGGCCACGTCAGCAAGCTGAAACCAGGCGCATAGCATGAAAAAGCTCTTCGGCACCAATGGCATAAGGGGCATAACCAACAAGGAACTGGCTCCGGAGCTTGCGCTGGGTATGGGCAGGGCGATAGGTACCTATTTCAAGGAAGGCAGCAGAATTCTCATCGGCAGGGACATACGCGCCGGAGGCGACATGCTCGCTAGGGCACTCACAAGCGGGCTTCTCAGCGCAGGAATAGACGTTTGCTACGCAGGCATCCTGCCGACCCCAGTGCTCCAGTACAGCATAAGAAGCAACAAATACGACGGCGGCGTGATGGTGACGGCGAGTCACAATCCCCCGGAGTTCAACGGCATAAAGGTCATAGATGCTGACGGCGTGGAGACAAACAGCGCGAACGAGGAAAAGATAGAGGAATACTACCTATCGGGAAACTTCAGGGCGGTTGACTGGAAGAGACTGGACCGCGACGTCATGGAGGTTCCACGACTGACAGGCCCGTACGTGGACAGCGTATTGAAGCATGTCGACGCAGAGAAGATTCGCGAGAGGAGATTCAAGGTGCTGATCGACGGCGGAAACAGTGTCGGCTCGATAACCAGCAAGGCGATAGCAAGCTCCCTCGGGTGCGAAATCCACGAAATCAACACAGACCTCGATCCGCTGTTCCCGGGAAGGACGCCAGAGCCGACGCCAGCGAGCCTGGCAAAGACCGCTGAATCCGCAAAGAGGCTTGGCGTAGACATCACCGTTGCGCATGACGGAGATGCGGATCGCGCAATATTTATAGACTCCGAGGGCAGGGTGCAGCTGGGCGACAAGAGCGGCGCCCTTCTTGCGTACTGGGCAGTCATTCGGAACGGGAAATCAGACAAAAAGGTGGTAACTCCCTTCTCAAGCTCTGACCTTGTAGAGGAGTTCCTCAAGTTGCACGGCATAAGCACCGAGCGCACGAGGATAGGCAGCATATTCGTCTCCAGAACGCTGATGAGCGGCGGAGGAATCGCAGGCTTCGAGGACAACGGAGGCTTCATATATCCAAGGCACCAGTGCGTGCGCGACGGCGCAATGGCATTCGCGTTCATGCTGGATTTTCTGGCCTCGCAGGGAAAGAGCTCAGCCGAATTGTTTGACATGCTTCCCAGATACTTCGTCGAGAAGATAAAGATCCCGATGGACGGGATCAACACGGAAAATATTTTTGGCGCCATAACCGCAAAATACGGAGATACCTGCAGGGTCATCGACACGGACCACGACGGATTGAAGATGGCCGGAAATGGCTTCTGGTTCATAGTCAGAAAGAGCGGCACAGAGCCGGTGCTCAGGATAAGCGTCGAGGCCAAGGAAAAGGCCGTCCTTGATGACACACTGGAAAATCTTAAGAAACTTGTATGAGCATATGTAGTGATACAATGTCAGGGAAAAGAGTACTGGTTGCAGGAGGAGCAGGATTCATAGGCAGCGCTATAGTGGACAGACTTGTCGAATCAGGTTACAGCGTGCGCGTCGTAGACGACCTATCTTCGGGAAAGAAGGAGAACCTGAGCGCGCACATGGGCAAGGGCTACTTTGAGTTTGTGGAAGGCAGCATAATTGACAAGAGCGTCGCAGAGAAGTCGGTAAATGGCGTAGACGCGGTGATAAGCATGGTCGGCATAGGGGATCTTGCAAAGTCGGTCGCCAACCCGATGCACTACCACGAGGTAAACCTTACGGGCAACCTGAACCTGCTTATAGCCGCGCAGGGCAAGCAGATAAAGAAATTCATATTTGCATCCTCCGGTGCTGTATACACGTCGAAGGCCATAGGCGTCATATCCGAGACTGCCGAATATGGGCCCGTGTCACCGTACGCGGCAACAAAGGTCTGCTTCGAGATATACGCGAGGACCTTCAATGAAGTCTATGGCATGGAGTGCGTGTGCTTCAGGTTCTTCAACGTGTACGGGCCCCGGCGCGAGAACAGCACTTACGGCGGAGCTGTAACAAATTTCATGCTGAACGTCATGCACGGGAAGGAGATAACGATGTTCGGCACCGGAGAAGACAAGCGCGACTACGTCTACGTCAAGGACGTCGCAAGGGCAGTCGTGATGGGCCTGAAGAAAGGAGTATCCGGGGAGTTCAACGTAGGCACCGGCACCGGCACCTCGACAAATGACCTTCTTGCAATGATAGAGGCGACGATTGGCAAGAACGCGAGTGTGAGCAGGGCACCGGCCCGCAAGGGCGACAGCCCGAGCAGGATAGGGAACATTTCCAAGATAGGAAGCACTCTTGGGTATAAACCGGAATACTCCCTGGAGAAGGGCCTCGCCGAGTTGAAGGAATACCTAAAGGACAAGGGCGCATGAAGCAAACGCATCAGAAATCCTACCTGAGTGCTATGCGCCGTCTATTATCCTTTCATATCCATTAACAACTTTCCCGAAGCTGAACCGCTTGATGAACTTTCTGGTGTTTGCGGCAAGCCTCTTCTGCAGCTTGGTGTCTGAATATAACCTGTAAAACTGACTGGAGAAGTCGCTCATGTCCCCATACCTGTATATAAGGCCATTGTACTTCTCCCTCACAATCGTTGCCTCTGGTTTTTTGCTTATCACGGTGTTTATGTTGTCGTTTATGAGCAGGGGCAGTCCGCAGGCCATCGCCTCAAGCAGCGACCTGCTGAGCCCCTCCCATTCAGAAGTGGAGACCAGGAACGCGGCATTGTTGTATCTTTTCACAAGCTCCTTCCCAGTGAAGAAGCCCACAAAGCGTATGCTCTTCTGCAGCCCGAGCGAACTGACCAATGCCCTGTAGCTCTTCTCGTCCACGCCAGTGCCTATTATCCTAAGGAGCTCCACGCCCCTCAGCTCCGGGTGCTCCTCTATTACCCTCGCTATGCCCCTTATCATGAAGCCTATCCTCTTCTGTCGTTCGTCCAGCCTCGCAGACGCAAGCGCGCCATGGTATGTTTTCTTCGATTTAAGGATCCTGAACTCTTCGTGGGGCGCTATGAGTATGTACCGTACGTCTGTTCCGGCGCCGAAGAAGCGTTTCGCGTATTCGTACTGCTCAAGGCCTATCGCGACATAGTAGTCAAGCCACCTTCCCATGAGGGACACAAGGCCCCTCCGTATCACCATCTTAGGAAGAAGTCGCCTGAGGCCCCCGTCCCTGAAGTTCAGGAGGACGTTGCCGCGATCGACGTAAAGGAACTTTGCCCTGCCGCCACCATGCCTTTTTCTGTACCCATCGGCTATCAAGACGTCGCGTATCGAGTTCATCCACACGATGTCGTAATCTCTGGACATGAGCTGCTTCAGGGTGACCGTCTCCGCATGCTTGTCAATGCCAGAGAAGTTGCCATAGAGGTCTATGCTGTAATCCTTCCTGAGCCTGAGCTTGCTGTAAAGCTTGTAGGTGTCCTTGGCCGCACCACCAATCACCTTGAAGGAGCCTGACTCCATAATTAATACCCGTTTCATACAACCCGTCTTAGTAACACATAAATCTTAATGGCACAAAGGATATAAAGCTTGAATTCAAAGAATAAATGAGGTGCTTATATAATCGTATCAAGGGCGATAATAACCGCCGCAGGAGAAGGAAGGAGGATGCAGAGGGTCACCTCCGTAGTCCCAAAGGCGCTCCTCCCGCTTTTCAAGGGCGAGAATGGAGGAAAAATAGTCACGCCTATTGCTGATCTGATAATGGAATCTCTTGAATCGGCAGGCGTGTCGAGCTTCTGTTTTGTCGTTGGCAAACATCGCAATCTCCTCATGGATTATATGTTTGAGCGAGGCGTAACATTTGTCTTCCAGAACCAGCCAAAGGGCTTCGGCGATGCCGTTTTGCGCGGCGAGGACTTCGCCAGCAGGGGGCCTATGTCCGGCAAGAGCCCTGTCTTCGTGCATGCTGATGACGGTGTGCTCACCGGCGGATACAAGGAGGCGGTAGAGCTTTTTTCGAAGATGAATGCAGACGGGGTGCTTCTGCTCAGGAAGACAAACAACCCAAAAAGATACGGAATAGCAGAGCCGGGTAAGGCGTTCACCCATCTGGGCCATAAGGCATTCGAGATTGTCGGCGTGCAAGAGAAGCCCGAGAATCCCAGGTCAGACATGCTCATATCCGCAGTCTACTTGCTGTCTCACAAGATATTCAAGGCCATAAAGGACGCATCACCAGAACACGGCGAGATACAGCTGACCACAGGAATTCAGAACCTAATAAAGGAAGGCCATAAAGTATACGGCATACTGCTCGAGAAGGAGCAGTGGCTCAATGTGGGCGATACGGAGAGCTACCACAAGGCCCTTGAGTATTCCTACAAGAACCTCTAACTATCTCGCGTTTTCTGTTTTTCTCCAGTTGGTGTACGGAAGAATCCTGTTGTGGAACCTGCTCATGTGCTCCTTGTACGGCACAAGGTCCTGTATAAGCTGGCCTGTGAGATCAGCCATCTTGAGCTTCGGCTTGAAGCCGAGGCCCGGCAGCACCTTTATCTCGGGATTGTAGTGGTGCCTGTCCGCCTCTACTCTCGGGTTCTCATGCTTTCCTATCGTAACCTCAATGCCTAGCCTCTTCGCTGCTTTCTGCACCGTCTCCGCTATCTGGTTTATGCTCAGCAGCTCAACGAACTGGTTAGCTACCCTGTACTCGCCATGCTCCGGAGGGTTCTCTATGAGCAGGCTCAGCGCCTGCACACTGTCCTCAAGCGAGAGATATCCGCGCACCTGCTGGCCGCTCCCGTAAACTGTCAGCGGAATGCCAAGCACCGACTCGACGCAGAACCTGTTGACAACGGTTCCCCACACCTCGTCGAAGTCGAAGCGAGTGTGCAGCTTCTCGTCTGTTATCTCCTTGGTCCTCGTGCCGTAAACCGGTCCCTGCATTATATCTGTAAACGTAAGCTTCAGCACCTTGTTCGCGAAGAGTATGTTATTAGTATCATGAACCTTGGACCAGTGGTACCATGAGCCTGCGAACTTCGGAGTAGTTATCCTGTCCTTTCTGCCTTTTATCTCAACGTCAACGTACGCTGACTCGGGTATGTCGAAATTCGGTGTGCCGTACTCTCCCATGGTTCCCATCTTCACGACATGCGCCGACGGATTTGTCTCCATCATGGAATAAATGAGATTGATGGTCCCCGAGATGTTGTTTGTCAGGGTGTAAGTCGCGTGCTTTGCGTTTATCATCGAATACGGGGCGGATCTTGTCTCTGCGAAGTGCACCACCGCATCCGGCTTCTCCTCCTTCATGACCTTGTGGAGGAACTCGTAGTCCGTTATGTCCCCTTCATGGAATTTCATGTTGAATCCATGGATGTCCTTTGCAGCCTTTATCCTGTCTTTCATTGCCGGGATAGGTATCGCCGAATCAGAGCCCACCTCCTTGACGTTCTTCCTTGTCACAAAGTTGTCGACTCCTATTACATCATGGCCCCTTGCCAAAAGCCTGAGCGACAAAGGCCAACCAAGATAACCGTCAGCTCCTAGTACCACTACTTTCATGATATCACCAATATTATTGCGTGCAAAACCTTATCATACTTTTGTAATCGTGCAGATGCCTGCAAAGACGTCATCGCTGTACAGCACAAATCTTCCCAGTTCCTTTGTTGCGCGGTACTCCTCAACAGGCAGTTTCCTGTCGAATTCGACTCTGGCGTCAATAGCGTTGAGCACTTCCGGAGTTTTGCGCTGCATCTTTTCTCCCGTAGTGGTGTCGATGCCGTCTATCACATCAACCGACCTGCATCCCATGTCTATGCCATTGAATTTTACGTGCAGCTTTTTTCCTATGACTCCGGTGACAAATATCCTTGCAGTCACCGAGTCAACGACCCGCGGCCTGTCATCGATTCCGGATATCACGGCCCCCCTCAGCCCGAATCCCGCCTTGCTATCCAGGGTTATCGCGGCATTTTCTCCAATGCCGGCAGAATTCACCCTCCTGCCCTTGACTATTATCTCTTTCACCTTGGCATTGTGCCCATTAGGCAAGATATCCACCTTATCCCCTTCCGTCAGCCTGCCGCTTATGACTTTGCCTGCGATGATGTTGCCCTCGGAGTCTATGGCGCCCTGGACCACTATCCTGAGCGCACTCCCGCTGCCTGCGCCGCTAGCATCGGCAAAGATGCCGTATATGGAATCTATCAAAGTGCTTCCGCCATACCACGCCATCTTTCCGCTTTTCTTGACAAGGTTCTCGCCGTTGTACGCAGATATGGGCACAAAGCGCACGTCTCTTTCCTCAAAACCTATCCTGCTTATGAATTTCCCAAGGCTGTCCCTTATGCTGTTGAAACTTCCTTCTTCATAGCCCATGCTGTCCATCTTGTTAACCGCAACCACAAGCCTGTCTATGCCGAGCATGCGCGCTATGAACAGGTGCCTCTTCGTCTGGTCCCGTATCCCCTCGTCGCCCTTCGCGGACACTAGAAGCACGGCTACCTCGCCGTAGCTTGCGCCGCTTATCATGTTCTTTATGAGCTCCTCGTGCCCCGGCACGTCGATGAATGAGAAGGCCAAATCCTTGTACTTTATCTGCGCGCGCGTAGTGTCATAGGTCATCCCCTGCTCGCGCTCCTCGGAAAAGCTGTCGAGTATGAACGCAGGCTCGAAAGGCTTGCGCAGCTTCTCGCTGTACGCCTTTGCCTCGTTTATCCTCACCTGCGTGGCAGAACCTGTCTGCATGAGCATGCTGCCTATTAGCGTTGACTTGCCGTGGTCCTTGTGGCCCAGAAGTGCGATTGTCTTTACTATCATCTCCTCACATGTATCCGAGCGACCTTAAGCGCTGCATGACGTATTCCCGCTCCTTGTCCATGCTTCTGCCGGATCTCTCCTCGCCGGTAGTGGTCTCAAGCTCATTTATTATGTCATCCACTGTCTTTGCCTCCGACCTCAATGGCACGGTGCAATGCGTGCATCCCAAACTTCTGTATCTATGTCCATTTCTTGAGAAATAAAGCGGATTGACCGGTATGTTTTCCTGCTTGACGTAGCTCCATATGTCGATCTCGTTCCAGTCCAGAAGCGGGTGCACCCTGATATGGCCTTTCTTGTCCATCTTCGAGGAATAATCATCCCATAGCTCCGCGGGCTGATCTTTGTAATTCCACCTGAACTCCTCGTCGCGGGGGCTCATATAACGCTCCTTCGCGCGAATTCCATGCTCGTCCCTCCTTATCGAAACTATGAGAGCATCGAATCCGTGCTCCTCCATCACCTTCTTGAGGGTTTCCGGCTTATTCTTGCCGCAGCATGCGGATCCGACGAGATCGGGCTTTATCTCGCTCTGCGCAACTATCAGGTCAAGGTTCCATTCCTTTGCAAGGTCCTGCCTGAACTTATATGTCTCTGGGAAGTCAATGCTATTATCAATGTGAATAACGGGGAAGGGCACCTTTCCCAAAAACGCCTTCCTCGCCAGCGCAAGCATGGTGGTAGAATCCTTTCCCATGCTCCATAGCGCAGCTATGTTCTTGAACTTCATCTTCGCTTCGCGTATCACGTAAATGCTTCTCTCTTCCAGAACGTTCAAATCCTGCTTAATCATTCGCTCACCTTGTTTGAAACCTGAAGCCCCATCAAGTATATCGTGGCGCCGCGCACCTTCTTGCCCTCCTTCTTCACTATTGGGACTTTCGTTATGGGCTTGTATTCGGCATCGTAAATCTCTGCATACGATTTCGTGAGGTCCTGCATCTTGCTGAGCTTGCCTTCATTCGCGAACACGACCTTGTAATACGCGGCATTGCTGCCCACCAAAGCCCCGGCGAACTCCCCCCATTTCTCATCGCTCTGCTCCCTCCAGAGCTCCTCCGCTGCCTTTTCAAGCTTAGAGTTGCCTGCCATAAAACCACTAAACTAACTATCCCGTGTATCCAAGGGCCTCAAGCTTCTCTATGACAGCGCCCTTCGTCTTCTTGTCCTTGTTGTTCATGTCTATCATGGTCTCGCGGAGCACAAACGTCACCCAGTCCGAAACCGACGAGAAACCCGTGTCCTCTATGCTCCTGCTTATCCTGTCGAACAGAGGCTGCGGTATGGTTATTGTTGTGTACTTCCTCACCGCCTTCCCAACCCTTTTCGGTTTCATAGGCTCACTTACATTACAATGTAATTTAATGTTACCACATTAAATATATAAAGATATCGCCCGCCTTGGCCGGATAGGCCCACTGCACGGAAGCAATAAAAGCATGTATCTGCAATACTTCTGTGAAGGTAATAGGATGAGGATACTCCAGATGGACGTGGACAACATAACCTACGAGCCGGTGCGTCCAGAAGCAAGCATTTACGACGACGTCAAGAAGGAGAGGACATCCATAAACGACACCCTTGTCATATTCGTCTGCGTTGAGAAGGGAGACTCGCCTGATATGGCGGACAGGGCCATGATGGATACTGATGAATACATGCAGAAGCTCGCCAGAAAGCGGCTTGTGATATATCCCTTTGCACACCTCAGCAACAACCTCGCCGACATCAATGAGAGCAGGAAGATAATAGAATACATGTTCAAGAAGGTGCCGAAGGACATAGAAGCAAGCAAGGCGCCTTTCGGGTGGAACAAGAAGCTCATTCTGGACATAAAGGCGCATCCTCTTGCGGAGCAGTCGCGCTCCTATTCGCCCAACGGCGAGGAGCAGAAGACCTACAAGAAGGCAAGGCCGGTGAGCGTCAACACCTCGCTTGTGCGCAAGAGCAGCTGGGCCGGGCTCCCGGAAACGGATCACAGAACCATAGGAGAGAAACTCGACCTTTACAGCTTCCAGGAGATATCCCCCGCGATGGTGTACTGGCATCCGAACGGGTATGTGATTTACAGGGAACTCATAGCCCTCATGCGGTACCTCGAGTCGAAGTACGATTATCTTGAGACGAGCACGCCTGTTGTCGCGAATCTTGCGCTCTGGCAGGTGAGCGGGCATCTTGAGCACTACAAGGACAACATGTTCGTGTTTGACACCGAATCCGGAAGCCACGGCCTAAAGCCCATGAACTGCCCCTCCACCATGATGATCTACAAGTCCAGGAAATGGAGCTACAGGGAACTTCCGTTCCGCACCGCCACATTCGACAGGATATACCGGAGGGAGCTTTCTGGCGTCGTGTCGGGCCTCTTCCGCGTGCAGGAGCTCACGCAGGACGACGGGCACATATTCATAACAGAGGAGCAGCTTCTCCCTGAGATGTCCAAGCTCCTGCAGATGGTCAAGGAGACTTACAACATCTTCGGCATGAAGTTCAATGCCAAGCTTTCAACAATGCCTGACAGCCATCTGGGCGACGAGGCGCTTTGGAAGAAGGCGACCGCTGCGCTCGAGGAGGCGCTGCAGAAGAACGGCATGGAATACGAGGTGAAGGACAAGGAAGGAGCATTCTACGGCCCCAAGATAGATTTCGACGTCTTGGATTCCATGGGAAGGAGCTGGCAATGCGCTACAATACAGGTGGACTACCAGCTTCCTCTGCGCTTCAACCTTGAGTACACCGGCGAGGACGGAAAGGCGAAGAGTCCAGTGGTGATACACCGTGCGATACTCGGAAGCATAGAGCGCTTCGCAGCCGTCATGGTCGAGCACTTCCAGGGCAGATTTCCCACATGGCTCGCCCCTACGCAGGTGCGCATTGTGTCCATATCGCAGGCGGTAAACGATTACGCAACCAAGGTCTTCGAGGAGCTCAGGAAGAGCGGGCTCCGCGCTGAGCTCGACATAGGAGACAAGACCCTTGAGCACAAGCTCCGCGACGCCATAACGATGAGGATACCGTACATACTTGTCCTGGGAAAGAAGGAGATCGGTGCCGGCAAAGTCACGGTGCGCAGCAGGTCCGGCAAGCAGCAGTTCGGCGTCGTTCTGGAAGAGTTCACGGAAAAGGTCGGAAAAGAGATAAAGGAGAGGTCGCTTGCGCTTTCGTATTGATCCTAAACAACACCCCATAGCTGACGCCGGGCATCACGCCGCTTGGAGGGCAGGTACGCTACGACAGACTATGGTGAGCTAAAATAACAAATTGATATTTGGTTATTTTACACAAATAACCAACTTTCAATATGAAGTTTTAAATAACCTGGCTCCCAAATAGGCGCATGGACATAGACGCCGCACTGCTCAGGTACAAAGGCTACGGAAAGGGCTTCAGCATCATCGAGCGGCAGATAGATCTGCCTGAGGGGAACTT
Source organism: Microcaldota archaeon (assembly GCA_021817305.1). Classification (GTDB taxonomy): domain Archaea; phylum Micrarchaeota; class Micrarchaeia; order Micrarchaeales; family CABMGC01; genus JAJZOD01. Next base: position 31,091 of record JAKAVL010000022.1, read on the forward strand.
CATAAACTCGGTGATAGGTCCGCGCAGGGCCGGAAAGACATTTTTCATGCTTCAGTGCAAGAATTCAATAGACCTGCCGGACAGCAACAAGATATTCATAAATGCGGAGGACATAGATTTGGAGGGAATTACGTCGCATGACCTTGACAAGCTGGAAGAGGCAATGTTTTCGGTGTACTCGCCGGACCGCGGTAAGGCAATACTGCTTTTCATAGACGAAGTGCAGAACCTTCCCAGCTGGGGGAGATGGCTGAGGACCCTCGCAGATGAGAGGATTTATAAGATAATAATATCCGGATCTACGTCGGTTCTGTCTACAGACAAGCTGCCCGACGAGCTGAGGGGCCGTGCAATCAACACGATAGTGCTGCCCTTCTCATTCAGCGAGTACTGTTCAGCCAAGGATGTCATCTATTCGGACAGGATGCGCCCTGAAGAGGCCGGCGCAGTGGTCTCAGCATTCAGGGATTACCTGGAATACGGCGGTTATCCGCTTGTGGTTGAGGCAAAAACTCCAGAGCTAAAAGCCTTCATGCTGCGCGAGCTCTACGAGACAGTACTACAAAGGGACATAATAGAGAAGCACAGGATAAGGAAGCCCAATGTCCTCAGGGCATTCATAAATACGGCAATGGGTTCAGCATGCAGGGTCGTTTCTGCGCCCGCGCTGTCGTCTTGGTTTACAAATCAAGGAACAAAGCTATCAGATCAGGCGGCAGCTAACTACCTTGCATACGCGCAGGACGTCTTCCTTTTCTTCTTCCTGTACCAATATTCAAGGAGGCCAAAACAAAGGAACGTAAAGCCAAGACTGTACCTTCCGGATTCGGGGTTGTTGGAAATGGCGGGCGCAGACACTGCAAAGAAGCTTGAGAACCACGTTTTCGCAGAGCTGATGCGCAGAGGCAAGCGCATCTCTTATCTTGCAAGCCCGGAGATCGATTTCGTAGTGGAGAGCGGAAGAGGCATCGAGGAGCTTATCCAGGTAAGCTACTCGATAGAAGACCCAGGAGCGTATGCGAGAGAGGCAAAGGCCCTAACCGAAGCTGCAGGCGCGCTGAAGTGCAGAAGACTGAAGATTATAACCTTCAATGAGGAAAAAAAGCTGAAGATAGGCAGGTACGCAATAGAAGTAATCCCCGCATGGAAATGGATGCTGTCATTGCCCGCGCCCAGGTCCCTTACGCAACGCCCCCGAAGCCGGGCATGACTCTCGAAGAAGGGCAAGCGGCACTCACATTGCTGTTAAGTTGGCAACAAGAATTTTTGCGCTTACATCTAAGTCGACCAAGTGATTACTACCTCCCCCGCATTGCCATTGGAACCAGAGCCACCTCCCTCTCCTATGGTTCCTGACGGATTTCCCGCAGTGTCACCGCTGCCTCCTGTATTTGTAATGCTGCTTACTGTTATGGAGTTCGCCCAGCTTGAGCCCCCTCCTCCTCCGCCTGGCGTAGCCCCTCCAGGATCGCCTCCACCTCCTCCAAAATATCCACAACCTCCCCCTCCACCCGGAACTCCGGTGTCAACGGAAGCCCCGCTTCCTCCGTTATAGCCGCTCCCGCTGCCGCCAGCTCCTCCGCCACTACCCCCGGCCGTTTGTGTTCCTCCATAACCCCCATAGGTGCCTGTGCCAGCCTGCCCTGCAGTTCCCCCACCAGCTCCGCCGCCTCCCGCAGCATAATAACTTCCCCCGCCTCCTCCTGCGGCTACGATGATAACACTTGGATTGGACAATGAAGCAGTGCTACTTATGGCAGAACAACCGCCACCACCTCCGCCCCCGTTACTTACCGTACTGCCTCCTCCGTTTAAGCCTCCAGTGTAACCAGTGCCCCTCCCCCTACATATACATAAAGCGGTGTACCTGGACTTGTACTATAAATGCCTTCTATGTATCCGCCACCACCTCCATAAGCATGTCCCCCGCTTCCTCCCCCTCCCCATAACTGGAATGTTGCCTGGTTACAGCCTGCAGGCACAGTCACCGAATATGGGCCTCCTGCAATGCCAAAAGTGTTTGCCGGAGCAGTGCAACTTGGGCCGCTGACTACTGTATTCGACGTCACCGCCTTCGCTGTGAGCGTCGCGATCTGGCTCACCTGCCCTGTTTGGCCGTTCTTAGTGTACTGTATCCACAGTGTGCCTGTGAAGGCCGCGCCTATGGCGTTCGATGCAAGAGGGCACTGGAATACCATGCTTAGCGTCTCGCCCGACACAACATTTGCTGTTATGCTGTTGAATGATGATGGTGTGCCGCTGCTGCCGGAGACGCAGGCGGTGCCTGTTATGCCGATGCCCGCGCCGAGGCCCTCGCCGAACGTTACGAGGACGTTGCCCGTTGTGTTCATCATGGGTCCTTTGCACTCGAATCCGAACTGCGCGAGGCACGATGACGTGAACGCGCCCGCGCCGCCGCCGAAGGCGCCTGTTATGTACAGCGCAAGGACCACCACGACGATGACGAGTATGCTCCACCCATAGGTCGTGAGGTACTCCATCGCGCCCTGCGCTTTCGATGAAACCTTTCCTAAAGGCTTCGCTGACTTAGGCCTGTAACTGTGGCTAACTGCCGCTGCTTTCTTGTGTGTGTGCCGTTATTTGCATGCCTGACCAGCCATAATAACTTCATCCTCTGCGCATTTATCCCTTCCGCTGAATTGCCGCACTGCGCCCGCGGCTGAAACGCCCTCATGTGGTACGCTGTTTAATAAGCTTCCTGCCCATATTGTACCATGCCGGAATTGCGCCTGATAGTTGACAACAGGGAGCGGAACCTTGAGATAATCGACAGCTTGGCGCAGGAGAACGTGAAACTGTCATTCGCACAGCTGCCTGTCGGCGACTACATAGTATCGGACCGGATGTGCGTGGAGCGCAAGACCGTCCGCGATTTCGAAAGCTCCATAATAGACTCGAGGATATTCGATCAGGCGTCAAGGCTGAAGGATGCTTTCAAGAACCCGATAATACTGATCGAAGGAGATCTCGGCGAGTGCACTCTGGGAAGGAACGCGGTTCTCGGCGCCATACTCTCCCTGTACACGGATTACGGAGTGCTTGTTGCCTATTCCGGAAGCCCCTCAGACACGTCTTACATGCTATCTAAGTTCGCGGAGCGCGAGCAACTCCAGAAAAAAAGGGAGCCGCGTCTTGCAGGGAGCAAGAAGGCATACACGCAGTACCAGTGGCAGCTGATGATACTCGGCTCGCTGCCTGGCATAGGCCCGAGCCTTGCGAGGAACCTCATCAACAGCTTCAAGACCATACGCAACCTGTGCAATGCAGAAGTCAAGGAACTCATGGAGGTAGACAAGATAGGCAAGAAGAAGGCAGAGGCCGTATTCAAGGTGCTGAACTCGGAGTTCACGGTGGAGTGATGTGGGGCATACGCGGCTTCTTCGAGACCGGAGAGGAGAAGGCCTTCACGCAAACCAAGGGCATACTGCGCATAGCGCATAAGGCCAACCATCTCCTCAACGACATAATAAGGGGCATGAGCAGCATCGACGATATCAAAAAGCTGGAGAGGGAATCATCGAGGGAATACTTCAAGGCGTCGCATGTCATAGTGTCCGGAGCGATAGCCCCCAATCTGATAGACAACATGATAATAATGGTGGGCAAGGAGGAGAACATCACGGACTCGGTCTTCAAGCTGTCGAGACAGCTCATGCGCTACAGGGTAAAGGGCAGGAAGATCAACGATTATGTAAACGGAAAGATGCATGAATTCAACAGGCTCGCCGATTCAGCGATAACAATGCTCATAGAGATGCACGGCACGAAGAGCATAAGCAGGATGCGCGAGCTAAGGCACAGGATAAAGGCCATAGAGAACAAGGGCGATGCGGTGCGCGACTCGCTCCTAGACTACGCGTACAAGGCCAACGTAGGGTTCAAGGGATTCTACCACATAACCGACCTGGCATATTTGTATGACGACATATTGGACGACTGCGAGGACTCGTCGGACATATTCATGAGCATAGTCCTCGCACTGGCGACATAGCGTGGTTATTTGCTCGCGGAAATCATAGACCTTGCGCTCGTTTTCGTCCTCGTCGCACTTGTATCGGGAAACAACCTGTCCGCATGCGCAGGACCCGCCATAACCGGAAGGGTAGTAAAGAGGAGAACCGGGGTTGTCCTCACAATAATAGGGTACGCTGCCGGCTTCCTGCTTCAGGGTCAGATATTGCGCAGTGGGGTTAGCAGGCTCATACCGTTCGGCAATTCTCTGATTCCTATAATATTCATAATCTCGATAGCGGTGTTCATAATCGCGCACAGGAAGCGCGTGCCAGAGTCGCTCTCCGTCACGTTCATCTCCGCTCTAATTGGTGTTGGGCTCGCGTACGGCACCCTCGACACGGGGTTCGTGGCAGAGATACTGCTCTTCTGGATAATCGCCGGCATTCTATCCCTCGTGATGGCGTCAGTCGCGCTGCGCGCAGTGCAGAAGGCCCTGTACAGGGACAAGGTCTGGAATGGAGTGAGGACAGTGCGCATCCTTCTCCTAGTGTTGTCGTTCTTCACCTCATTTACCCTAGGCGCGAACACCATAGGGGTTGTCGCATCTGTGCTCCAGCCGACGTGGTACGCATATGTCGTTATACTGCTTGCAATAGTCCTCGGCAGCTTCCTGTTGAGTTCTGGGGAGCTGCGCAGGATAGGCAACGAGATAATACCGATCCGCTATGCTAATGCGCTCGTGTCGCAGCTTGTCGCTGCCGCGTTCGTCGAGTTCGCCACCCTCCTCAGCATACCCATATCGAACACGCAGATGCTGACAAGCACCATTTACGGCACGGGCCTCGGCTACAAGGAAAAGCTTCTCTCAAAGAAGCCGGCCGTGCAGATAGCATCCATCTGGATATTCACCGCTGTTTTCAGCGTTTCTGTTGCTTACGCCGCGGCGCGCATCATTGTTCTTCTCTGACTCTGTGCCTGGAAGCGCCTATGAATGCGGCAACGTGCAATCCTCCCCCTTTCACGTGCCAGTTCACGCTGGCAATGTCACGCCCCGCAGGGCGCATAGCTACGTCCCTGGCAAGCACGTATACGGGCCTAAACGTCCTGGCATCTTCGGCAGGCACGACCACGACGCCAGCCTCCTCCCACACTCCAACCCCAATAATTACCTTGCTGTCCGTTCTTGTTCCGGCGCTCACATACACTTTTTCTTCATAAGGCACCAACTTGTACCAATAATCAACGTCCTCAACCGGCTTAACAGCGGCGCCACCGGTTCTACGGCAGTGCACCCCATGATTTTCAGGGCCGTTATAATATGCGTACACGAAGTTTCCCACCGGAGATATAAGTTTTCCATTCACCTTCAGCAGCGCAACCATCTCCGGGCACGAAACCCAGTCCATGATGTCTGTGAACCTGCCCACTGCCGCAGAAGACCTATGTGCAGAAAAAATCGCCTCTGAGAAGTTTTCCGCCTCGCCTAAAATTCTCAACATAGGGGTCAAATTCACTTTCACAGCGGGCTTCTCTCCGGACACTACCCTCGACCGCGCCGCTACCAAAATCGCCATTATATCACCATTTGAAATCAATCCAGACGCTTATAAATCTTGTCCTAAGGCGTACGAAGAAAAGGAAAAGATCACGCGTCTCCCACCAGGCCCGCCATCGCGGCCTCTCTCGCAGAATCCCACTTAACCGATAATTTATACTGTTTCGTTATCCTGGAATGCGACAATCTGATGAACGTATCAAGCAACGCCCTGCCGCTTGCGAACGCCACAAACTCCCTAGGGTCCACAATTCCTCTGTTACTTATCGCCTTGCCTATGTTCATGGTCCCAGCCGCGAAGAGAAGGACCTCCTTCTGCAACGACTCCGAGCGCATGCTCTTCTCCGAGTACCTCAGCAACGCATTCATGAATGCCGGAAGCAACCTGTCCTCGAGGCTCCTGGTGTTCCTCATGAGAAGTATGAACCTGTCGCCTCTTGACAGCTTCAGTGCGATGTCCAGAAGCACCTCCTTTTCAAGGTCTGATCCGGCAAGGCAGGCAGCAGGCTTCTTACCCTTAAAAATATCGTTCACGAAACCGTTATTAACCTTTTCCTGCAGATATATAAACCTATTAAAGTGAGTGTTACCATGAGTCAGTTTGGATCGCAGCTGCACGGAAAGTCCGATAGGAAGCTATACGGCAACGGCAAGCTCAAGAAGAAGAACAGGGACAAGAAAAGGTACGAGATGGGCGGCTACTTTGCCAACACCAGGCTTGGCGAGGAGAACAAGGTAAACAAGGTGCGTGGAAGGGGCGCATCCACCAAGAACAAGCTCAAATACGCTGCATACGCCAACCTTCTTGTCGGCAAGTCCTACAAGAAGGTGAAGATCAAGTCGATACTAGAGTCGAAGGACAACAGGAACTTCGCAAGGCTGAAGATAATGACGAAAGGCACGGTCATAGACACAGACGAGGGCAGGGCCGTGATAACCAACAGGCCGGGCCGCGAAGGAAGCATAAACGCAAGGCTCGTCAAGTGATAATATGCCTGCGCGCGTCTATACCTGCGATTCCGCGGACGCGAACGAGCTGAAGAAGCTCATGGAGTACGACCCATACCTTGACAAGGACCTCAACGAGGGGCAGCTTGCCGGGCTGAAGAACGACGAGATGGCAAACATAATCTTTGCGAGGCAGGACTATAGCATAAAGGACGGCATATCCATAAACCTCGACACGAAGAAGTACTATCTTTACCTGAGCGCCAGCGACGAATTCCTGGAAAAGGCAGGCAAAAAGCTCAAATCCTCGATAAAAAGCATAGCCCGCGCAGACAAGGAGACCGAGGACAAGGTAATCGGAATAGTCGAGGGCGAAAGGTCGCAGAGCGAGCAGGGCCTCGGCGCGATATTCGGCTGAAGCCGCAGGTGTGCAAATGGACTTCGAGGAGATAACCGGAAAAGTAAGGGAGCTAAACCTAATCTCTGGAAAGTATGCACTTTTCGGTTCTGTTCCCATGACCGCCCACGGAATACGCGAATGCAAGGACATAGACGTGATACTCACACCTGACCTGTACGAAAAATTCAGAAGATCGGGGGAATGGAGGGAGGAAACCCTGCCCGACGGCGACAAAAAGCTGGTGAAGGAGCCGTTTGACCTCATGAAGACCTGGTGGTCATCAGATTCCTATCACCGCGATGTTTCAACGCTCATCGCGGAGGCAGACCTGATGAATGGGATACCTGTGGTAAGGCTTGAGGAAGTACTCGCCTGGAAAAAGGCATTCGCACGGGAGAAGGATCTGAGTGATGTCAAGCTGATTGAGGAGTTCCTGAGCACGCGGAAGTAGAGAGAATCTACTTAAACCTTTATTCCGATAATAAAACATGGCGAAGGTCAGGAGCCTAACGAGCATAAACGACTTGTCGAAAAGAGACGTCGAAGACATACTCGGCGTGGCAAAGCAAATTGACGAGGGCAAGGCGAAAACGCTGAAGGGAAGCCCGCTGCTGGCCCTATTTTTCGAGAAGCAGTCGACGCGAACCAGAATGTCGTTCGAGGCCGCGATGCACAGGCTCGGCGGATCATCGATATACCTTGACGCGACAACGACCCAGTTCTCAAGAGGAGAATCCGTCGAGGATACCACAAGAACTCTTAGCCTCTACACCGACATAATCGCGGCAAGGCTGTACTCGCATGACAACATTGTGCGCATGGCAAGGAGTACATCTGTGCCTGTGATAAACGCACTGACCGACCTGGAGCATCCGTGCCAGGCACTGAGCGACATCTATACGATAAAGAAGCTGAAAGGCCTGAGGAATATCAAGGTCGCATTTGTCGGTGACATAGCCGCGAACACTGCCAACTCGCTCATGTTAGCGTGCACGAAGCTCGGGGTTAAAGTGGCGCTCGTCGGGCCATCTGCAGTGAAGCCGAGCAGGCTTTATCTAAGCAGGGCAAGGAAGCAGGGAAGCGTCGATGTATTCAATGACATCAAGAAAGGCCTGAGCGGCGCAGACGTGGTGTACACTGATGTCTTCGTCAGCATGGGCGAGGAAGCGGAAAGGAAGAAGCGCCTGCAGGAGTTCAAGGGCTACGAGGTCAGCAAAAAGGCGATATCCTACGCAAGGAAGGATGCAATCTTCATGCACTGCCTGCCTGCGCATAGGGGGGTAGAAGTCTCAGCAGACGTCATCGACGGAAAGCAATCAGTGGTCTGGGAACAGGCGCGCAACAAGATGATAATCGAGCAGGCGATACTCGCGTGGCTGCTCGGATAGCGTTCACTTCACGACTACCTTGTCTGTTATTTCGACTATACGGTCTATGTTGTAGTTGATAGGGTTCCCGAAGCTCGTATTTATTATGAACCTGCCATGCCTGAGGTCAAGCCTGCCAGCCTTCCCTATAAGCGCGCCAAGTTCATTTACAACAAGCTTGTCCTTGATGCGCCTCTTCCTGAGCACGCGGCTGCGCAGGAAGCCTGCGGTGTAAGACACGCCTATGCCTATCACTATCGCAAGCGCGGCGAAATCAACGAACTGGGCGAAGTATATCTGGCCGACTATCCATGCGACTATGGAGTAAAGGAATACCCAGACTATTATCGAAGAGCCTATGTATATGCCGTACCTGAAGTTGCGGAATAGGTACCTGCCGGACTTGGTGTCAAGCATCCTGCCTATGAGGTAAAGCACGAGGACGACTGGCAGGAGCAGCAGGAAGCCCTCTATGCCGTATGCCACTGCTATCGGAATGCTGGTGCTGAACTCTGCGGTATAATTGCCGATGCCTATCAGGGCTCCCACAACAACGAAAATCATGGACGCGAGGTAGAACACAAAGCTCATCCTGTCTATGCTGAAGCCGAAGCCCCTGAACGACTCTAGAAGCGAGTTTTCGAAGCCGAAGCCCTTTATGAGCAGGTACAGGCCGATAAGCGCAGCCGGGGCCTCCCAGCCGGCGCCAGCAAGGTAGCTTATGGCGAATAGAAGTATGATAAGCGCAGGTATGCCGAATATTATGCGCGCATAGTGGGGCTCCTTGAGTTTCTCAAGCACCGTGAAGTATGCGCTCTCCAGATGCTCCGCCTGCTTCACCACCACCAACTTTATGCTGTTTACCTTGACCCTGGCCTCTACCAGCGGAAGGACCCTGCTGTCGCTCGCCCCGTCGGTCACGAACACGCACGAATCGGCCTTGTACCTGTCGAGCACGAGCTCAAGCTGGCGCACCAGCTCGCGGTCTGCCTCGTAGCCCTCTGTCTCCGTGCCCGTTATGAGCGCGACGTTGGCTATGTACCCGTTCTTCCTCAGTTCATCATGCATCTTGACTGCCTGGAACATGGCATTCGAATCCGTATCCTCAGGGTCGGCGAGCGCAAGCTGCGCCGCGCCGCTGAGCACCTGCACCCTGCCGGTCAGCGGCCCGCTTATCCGGGTCTTCCGGTAAAGATCGTTGTCAATGTCGGCTACGAGCACAAGTACGCGCTCCTCCTTCTTCACCGAGCCTCTCCTTCTCCGCGCCATATGACCATTAATATATGGGCAAGAAAAAGCTTAAATGTGTTGGTTGCGATTAGGTATGCGCCGAAATGCCAGGGTGGCAGAATCTGGTAACGCGCTGGTCTTGAGTTTTCAAAACCGCAAGAGCTGATTTGTGATGCGACAAGCGAACCAGTGCCCTTCGGGGCTTTAGGGTTCAAATCCCTACCCTGGCGAACTATAAATCGTTCAAATCCAGACGTCGTCCTTATAAAGAACGAAAGTCCCTACCTGTTCATGCCTCAAAGCGTGTTCTCACTTGCCTGCACCTACCATAAACGCAGTAGTTTTCCCGTCCACTGATGTGTTGACCTATTAATTAAAATACGCTTCTTCTCCCAAGTTGGGGAGTAAAATAGATGTAGTTCCAATGGATTTTGGAGATTAATATGGAACCCACACCTCCGTCGGATACTATAATGACCGTATACTCTTATAAGGGTTATCGGATCTTA
>JAKAVL010000047.1 GCA_021817305.1 Microcaldota archaeon
TGCATCCCGCATATGTTGCAGATGTATGTCCTTTCCGAGAGTGGCATCTCCCGAATGTTGCCACAACTGCTGCACTCTTTTGATGTGTTCCTTGCGTCTACCCTTATTACCTTAAATAACATCCTAAAAATTCAAGTGTAGCAGTTGATTGCAACGATAGATTAGCTGAAGGGCCTGAATCTCCTTGTCGACCCGGAGCCAGAGCCATGGCCCTGGCCTTCGTGGCCGTGCTGCCTGTCGTGGCCCCTGTCCCTCCTGAAAGGCCTGCCGCCGCCGTGACCGCCGCCGCGGCCTCCTCCCTGACCTCCATGGAAGTCGCGCCGGTCCCTTCCGAATCTCCTGTCGCCGCCGAAACGGCTTCCGTGGCGGTGCTCCCTGCTCTCCGCGAAGAACTTCGCCACTACGTCCTTGTACTTGAAGGTGTTGAGGTTCAGCTGATGCAGATCCACCTTTGCAACGTACTTTATCTCCTCTATCATGCTCTTCTGCTTGAAGCCCACGAGGCTGAAGGCCTTGCCCTCCTTGCCCATCCTTGCCGATCTTCCGACCCTGTGGACGTATATGAAGGGATCGTCTGGCACGTCGAAGTTTATTATGTCAGTAACATCGTTGACGTCTATGCCCCTCGCTGCGACGTTTGTTGCTATGAGGAACCTCACCCCCTTCCTGAAGTTCTTAAGTGAGTGCTCCCTCTTTGACTGCGTAAGCCCGCCGTGCATGAGCATAACGTCGTATCCCTGCTTCCTCAGGAAGGCGTGTATCAGGTCTGCCTCGCGCTGCGTCCTCAGGAATATTATGGACTTCTTCGGGTTCTGCGACTCTATATATGATAAGAGGGCCTCGAGCTTCCTTGCCCCGTCTGCTACGAAGTAGAAGTGCTTTATCTGGCGTACCGTTATCTCGTCCTCGTCGCCCACTGTGAGCAGCTGCGGGTCGCGCATGTAGTTCTTGGATATCTTGAGCACCTTCTCAGGCATTGTTGCCGATAGCAGCAGCGTCTGGCGCTCTCTCGGTATCTCGGATAGGATGTACTCGACATCGTCTATGAAGCCCATGTCGAGCATCGTGTCTGCCTCGTCTATTATGACTGCGTTCATCGCGTTCAGGCGAAGTGCGCCCCTTTTCATCAGGTCTATTATTCTTCCGGGGGTTCCGATAACAAGCCTCGGCCTCCTTGAAAGCATGTCGATCTGCACGTTTATCGATGCTCCGCCGTATACTGTTGCGACGCCGTACTCGCGTGGTCGTATCTTCTCTGCAACCGTCGCTATCTGCAGCGCCAGCTCGCGCGTTGGCGCAAGCACAAGAACCGTAGACCTGTCTCCCGAATATGCCTTGTTAAGTATCGGTATCAGGAATGCCAGCGTTTTGCCGGATCCGGTCTTCGACCGGACTATTACGTCCCTGCCGGACAGCGCCAAAGGGACTGCCTGCTCCTGCACCTCTGTAGGTGAGGTCATGTTCTGCCTCTTCAATGCCGCGACTAACTCGTGGCTTAGACCCATTTCTTCAAATGTCTTCAAAATAACACCGAAACAAGAATTAGATTCTTTGTTTGTATGTATGTATATTATGCTTCTTAAGGTATAAGAAACTATCTTTTAGGATTTTGCATGCATATACGGGCATGGTGAGCGTTATGGACATAGAGAAAAAGATATGGCCGGAGTTCTTTGAGGGGATACTGAGCGGGGACAAGACATTTGAGATAAGGTTGGGCGACTTCGAATGCAGGAGGGGGGACAGGCTCGTACTCAGGGAATACGACCCCAGGACCAAGGAGTACACTGGCAGGAAGATAGAGAAGACGGTGACATACGTTGCCAAGCTCAATGACATGAGCAACAAAAGGTTCTGGTCCGAGGAGGAAATAAAGAAATACGGATTCCAGGTAATAGGATTCGGGTAGCTGGATGCCCCCTCTCGGAAAACCCCATGAAAATACTTTTTGCCAGGTCTTCGGAGTTATGGAATGTGCGATGTTAAGCGCCTGATTCGTTTATTCTCTTCCATGACAGGGCAAACAGGGAGCTGATGTGATATTTTAACATATGAAGATTTATCATAAATTATAAGTACCTTTCCATGCAAAGAGTATCGGTGAAAAAATGAACATATACAGAATAGACGAACCGCAGCAGCCGGCACCTCAGCAGCCAGAACAGCCTGCCCCGGCGAATCCGCAGCAGCCGGCGGACCCGAAACCAGAACAGCCGCAGCAGCCGGCACCTCAGCAGTAATTTGTTCTGAGTTTTCTTTTTTTTGTTTTTTGTTTTATGCTGAATCCTTATTCTGGACTTTGCCAGACCCTTTGGACCCTCTCTTGTATAAGTACTCCGCCGCCTCCGTCGCGAGGCGTTTCGTTGAGTCCTGTACGTCCTTGGCTGGGAGAAGATGCAGTATGTCCTCGGTCACCGTACTGCCGGACCTGCCGGTGAAATGCCTTTGCTGCCTTGCGGCCAGCCTGAACCCGCACTGGCGCACTGCCAGAATGTATAAAAGCGCAGACGCCTCGAACGTGGACATGCCCAGCTGGATGTCGCGGCCAGCAACAAGTATGAGCCTGCCGTCGTACCTGATAACGCGGCGTATCTCGAGCAGAGCGGAAAGCATGTCAGTTGAATAGCGCATGACCCATGAGAGCTTGTCCGTGCCCCCTTTGCCGCGGCCTATTTCATGTCTTGCCACGTCTGAGATTTTCCATCCGGCAATGTGCGCGGCCCACTTGTAGTTCTTGTAGTAGTCGAACACGCCGGGATACGGCGGCGAGGTCAGCACGATATCCACCGACTCCGGCCTGAGGGGCAGGCGTCTAGCATCTGACAGAAATACTTCGCAGCCGGTTTTGACGAGAGGAAGGCCGATTATTATCTTTTTATGGGCCTCGAATGCCTTTTCCATGTCGGATACGGTGCTGGCCCCTTTGGATATGGAAAAGCGCATCAGGACGTTCAGCAGTATGTTGCGCGCGAGAGGTTCTGAGGCGCTGCGCTTTATCGCATCCTTGAGGCTTTCGTAATCAGAGCCGGAGAGCTTCCTGCTGGAGAGTTCAGGCAACCCCACGCCCATCGAGGATTGGAGTGTTTTGTAAGCGGCCCCGAACGCGGCTTGCCGGTTCTTCTTGCTTATGTTACAGAACGAGACAGTCTTGGAGAGCTCCACCGCCGCCGGGTTTATGTCTGAGCCGATGCATTTCAGGTGCCGCTTTGCTGATTCGAAAAGCACCGATCCGCTTCCGCAGAACGGGTCCAGGACGGTGATTCCGGGGTGCGCGTATTTCTCGAGCAGGACTTCTATAAGTTCCGGGGGGAACTGACCGCTCCATCGGAACAGACTCTTGCCCTGACCCTCTGGGAGATCAAGCTTTTCGCTGCGTATCGAGGTGTCTATGCTGATGCTGTTGAATTCGGAGACCATGCCTGCGATTCCAGGACCCTTGTTGCGGGACATGTACTTATCTTGGCGACAGCGTATTTAGACTTGCTTGACGGCTACTGCTTTTGCTGGCTTTGCTTCCGGGTTTTCTTTGCGTTGGCCGTTATCTCCTCGATGCGCTTGTTGACTTCATTTATTATGGCGTCGCGCTTTTCGGGGTTGCGTATCATCAGGTTGAGCACCAGTTCCGTTGACTGCCTATTCCTCGATACAAGCGAGAGGATGGGAGGAAACCTGTCATCGAAGTGGTACCTGAGCTTGTTCATGCTCTTGAGCACTTCGCTCTCGAATGCAGGCACGTCAATCTCGCTGTTCACTACTATGGGAACGGAAACCGCCTTCCATGCCTGGTGCGTTGTGTTGACCACTGTTTCCTTCATCAGCGTGGAGTTTGGTATCGAGACCACATGGTCGTGCGAGAGGAGTATGGTGCTAATGGAGTTTATCTCTATGACCTTGCCGGAGTGGCCCTGTACGGTTATGTTGTCGCCAACCTTGAAGGGGACGTAGCCGAATGTGAAGTATCTTGCGCCGAAGTTCTCAAGAGGGCCGCGTATTGCCACTATTACTGCGACTCCCAGAAGGCCCACGATGAGCAGTAGTATGGTCGGATTTACGCCGACCTCCTCTATCGCAAGTATAATGCCGACAAGCCAGACGATGAGCCAGACGAGCCGCTGTATCTGTGCTCCGAGCATCTGCGTGCTCTGGCCCATGAGTCTCCTTATTATTATGATAAGGAACCTGGCCATTATCCACGTTGCCACGATTATTATGGCGGAGTACGCTATAGGTACAAGAACCTGCAGAACATCCATGTTATTATCCACCGACCAACTCTTTTATTATTTTTGTTTCCGCCTTTAGGCCTTCATCTATGGTGCACAGCCTTGCGCTCTCGGAGCCCTTCTCGGCCATCAGCTTCCTGAGGCCCCTGTCCTCGACCATGCGCGCCAGCTTCTCGGCCATGCCGGCAGCGTCATCTGGATTGAAGAGCATACCATTCTCACCGTCCTTTATTATCTCGGTTATGCCGGCCCTGTCGGTTATGAGGCATGCCTTGCGGTGCAGCCAGCTTTCTACTACAACAAGCCCGAACCCCTCCTTTACCGAAGGTAGCATCGTGAAAAGGCATCTCTCGTACATGGAATCTAGCTCCTGCTGCGAAAGATGGCCTGCGAATATGACCCTGCCTTCAAGGCCCAGCTTCTGCACTTGGGTTTCTAGGTCTGCGCGCCACTTCTCGCCTTTTGAAAGGCCGACGCCCCTCTTGGAACTCGAGAAGCTGCCGTTTCCCACAAGGACAAGCTTCAGTGAGGGGTATTTACCGAATATGGAAGCAAATGCCGATATGGCGTGGTCCTGGCCCTTCATGGGATCCATGCGCGCCACTACGAGGATTACCTCGTCACCATTCGTTATTCCTAGCCTTTCGCACAACGCGCTTGTCTCCTCTGGTTTCGGAACTGAGTAGTCGCTTGGGTCGACATAGGGGTATAGCTTCTTTATGATGCCGGAGTAGCCGAACTCCTTCAGCGACTCGAGGTACTTGCTTGAGCTCACTATCATCATGTCGTAGCTGTTGAAATAGGTTATGAACGTCTCCCTCCACTTCTCAGGGAACGTCGAGTAATCGAAGGGTATGTGCCACCTGTACATCTTGGGCTTAAGGGTGTTGAGCATGTGTCCTATCTGGAGCTGCTGGAAGTCGTGCAGATAGAACAAATCGAAGTCTGTCTCTTTGTCGAGCCTGTTTATCGCCTCCGCAGTCAATCTGTCGTAATAGGAGAAGTCCGGGAAGTCGTCGCTCATGAATATCTCCTCTGCGGTTATGGCGTCGGTTGTAGTGCCGTGCGCTGCCTTCCACATTATCTCCTTGACCTTGCCGTAGTTTGCAAGCCTGCCCTTCTCCAGGGAAACGAAGTGGTGGGTTATTCCGTCAGCCTTTATGGTTTCCGGAGCTGATGGATTTAGAGACACCCAATGCGCCTCGCTAACAGTTCCATCGGAGAGCATGCGCTTGAGCAGTGGAAGGACCATGCGCGTCACCCCACCGGAGGAGTAATTGTAGTCATCGCCCTCCTTGAGCTGCGAAAGGTCGGTAACCTTTGTCCCATCATCAAGCGGGCCTATCTCATGCGTGAACCAAATGAGAGGCGTTTGCGTGTTCACGCATATCTTCAGGCCGGATACTCCGGACGGGTCGACTGCGCCTTCTGATGGGCCTGATCCCAAGTCCTCGTTTCCATCCATATGTATACCATGCGCTTGGCGCCGCCGAATTATTCTGGAGACGCGTTTCCTATGTACTGCAGGCACACCGTACCCTTTGCACGCTTGTTTATAGCCTTGAGGTTCTCTATGGTGTCGTCTATCATGAGCCCTATGCTGTGATCATTGCAGTATGCCGCCTTGTTGTCCGCTATCGGCTCAGGCGCAAGGTACAGCTCCTTGAACGGTATGCCCCACTCCTTGAGCATTCTGGTTTTCTCAGTAAATATCTCTTCCGCCATGGGTTCGTCGGCCTTGGAATAGGAAGACACCACGTATACGCCGTTTGAAGCGCGCATGAGAACTTCGGAGAGCTCCCTAAAGAATCCCGGATTGTCCGTTATGGTATAATCGAAGTCTATGCCTACGTTCATCTCCTTCACCGGTTATTATACGCAGGCAAGGCTTTAATATCAGGTGGTGAGAACGTAATAAATATGAACATCCTTCACATGTATTAAGTGATTAATGTTAAGTGGGATAACTTGAGAGTCGCATTGCTGGGAAAATCAGGATGCTTCAACAGGACAGACGGCAGCGGCATACGCAGGTACATGTACGAGCTGTACAACAACCTCGCCGCGCAGGGCTCTGTCTCCGTGGATAGGATTGAATTCGCACCCTATCCGCTCATGGGTAAGGTGCTTTCCTTCACCCTTAGGTCCTTTCTCGGGGATTTCAGCAAGTACGACATAGTGCACAATCCGGATTTCATACCAGCATTCCCTAGGCGCAGCGGCAAAACGCTCTTCACAAGCACAGTACACGACCTCATGTTCGCGGTGAAGCGGGACCTCATGAAGGAAGGCCTTCGGCTAACAGTAGACGGTCTAAGGGAACGGGTATGGCTTTCATTCGCTCCGGGCATGGCAATGCGCTCGCTGCTCTCATCGGATTTTCTTGTAGCTGTATCTACGCAAACGCGGGACGAGCTTGCCGCACTGGGATATGAGAAACGCAGAGTACAGGTGACCAACCTTGGGGTTGATGATAGGTTCAAGGTAGGGCTGAAGAAAACAATGAGGAAGGACGATATCTTCAGGATAGGATACGTAGGCGCGTACAGGCGCAGGAAGAACGTAATCGCAGCAGTGAACGCATTTGGCATGACTGAGGACAAGAAGATGCGCCTCATGCTGTACGGCAGGCAGCGCTGGCTTAATGAGGACATCGCCGCCGCAACGGCAAGGGACAGGAGAATAAGGCTCGGCGGCTTCGCCCCGGAGAACAGGCTTGTGAGCATATATGATGGATTCGATGCCTTCATATTCCCGAGTCTTTACGAGGGCTTTGGTCTGCCGATACTCGAGGCCCAGTCGCGCGGATTGCCAGTGGTGATATTCAAGCATGGTGCGATCCCAAGGGAGGTGCGCAGGCACTGCATCGAGGCGAAGGATGAGCACCACATGGCGCGAATATTGGAGGCCCTGAAGGGCAATGGCTACAAGGATTCTGAAAGGAGGCGCTCAGTGGCCTATGCGAGAAGCTTCAGCTGGAAGAAGATGGCAATGGAGACAGTGAAAGCCTACGAGAAGTGGCTCTAGGCAGAAACACATATACGGCAGTATACTCATTTGGCGCTCTGCGATTTATATTTTGGCTGAGGAATATGCACATGGGACCCATTCTCAAGTTTAGGAATAGTCTGCTCCCATCGGGATTTGAATGTGTTTTGATGAAACTTTTCCTAAAAGTTTCGGGATGAACGCCCCGCGTCCTTGGCCGGACTAATTGGTCGATAACCCAAGCTTTAGTTTCTTGTTTGCCTTGAATGTGCTATCGACCATCGCTTTCTGCCTTTTGCTCCAGTCTTTGTTGCTGGTTCTCTTCAGCCATGCCACATAAAGGTCTATAAACTTGAGGTTGCTTTCGCGGTTTTTCTTTCTGTCGTCTTCGAGTGCTTTCAGCAGCTTCCGCTTATTCCACCTAATCAATCTTCTCACCTAGTACTTCTTCGGCATATCTGCGCTTTATGTTAAGGTTACCCATAAGTTCCTTAAATTCTTTCCTGTCAATGCTCTCCTTGAAAATGCCGTATAAATGCCTTGCATCGAGTTCGTCCTTCTCGCTGCCCAGATATAGTAGATAGTCCGCTAAAAAGCTTTAAATATATGTAGGTTGTATTCCTACCATGTCAAGGCCGCCTGTTCTTATAGTCTTATCCAAACAGGAACGAGACTTGTTAGAAGAGAACATACAACCCAAA
>JAKAVL010000053.1 GCA_021817305.1 Microcaldota archaeon
ACACTATTCCAAACACATGAGGGCGCATTATCGACATTGACTCTCTGCAGGTTCGTCTACAACTACGTCACTCCACACGGCAGCCTCGACGGTAAGACGCCTGCGGAGGCAGCAGGACTAAACCTGCTATTGGGAGATGACAAATTACTTGGTCTTATTCGCCTAGCTAAAAAGATTGAACTGACGAAAACTTGACTTTATCCACTCTGAGAAAGCCTTATATACCTTACAGATATAAATGTACACTACGTAACAATAGGCATGGAGTACGACAATAAAAACATCGTTCTCAATGAGCTTATTGGTCTCAAAGCGAGGGTCTTAAGGTCCCTCGACAAGAAGCAGCGCGGTGCTTCCGGCACCGTAATCGACGAGACAAAAAATACGCTGTTGCTCGAAGGAAAGGACATGACTAGGCGCATTGTCAAGAAGGCATGCGTCTTCAGGTTCTACCACGGCACACAGTCGTTTGATGTCGACGGTCGTGAGATATGCTTCAGGCCATACGAGCGCATCGAGAAGTCGATGAAGTACTACAAAAGGAGGAGGTAAATGGCTGATTCGCAATGCGACGACAAGAAGTGCCCGGTTCATGGACCGCTTAGCCTGAGGGGAGCGAAGCTCACCGGAAGGGTCATCAGTGCAAAGGCGAAGAAAACCGCGATAGTCGAGATAGACTACACCCGTTATATATACAAGTACGAGCGATACCTGAGGAAGCGCTCCAGGATCCCTGCTTACAACCCTGACTGCATAAGCGCCAAGGAGGGCGACACTGTCAACATAGGCGAGACGCGCAGATTGAGCAAGACAAAGTCGTTTGCAGTCACAGGAATCGTAAAACAATGATTAAGAGATGCTGTTCATGAAAGGAATCCCATCTAAGGTAACCAAGACTCTCGTGCCAGGCACTGAGATGGTATGCGCTGACAACAGCGGTGCTTATGTCCTGCACATGATACACATCATAGGAAAGGGCGGCGGCGGAAAGCGCGGAAAGCTCGCAGCTGTGGGCGTAGGCGACGTCTTCTCCGGCAGCGTGCGCAAGGGGACGCCGGCATACCTGAAGAAGCCAGTGCGAGTCGTAGTCATAAGGCAGAAGGCGCCGATACGCAGGGCCAATGGAATGAGGGTGCGTTTCGAGGACAACGCAGCGATAATGATTAACGAGGAGAACCTTCCGATAGGCACCGAGGTCAAGGGCGCCATGGCGCGCGAGGTAGTCGAGCGCTTCGTAAAGATCGGGGGCATAGCCTCAAGGATTGTGTGATGTTATGACAATGCTCCAGAGCTCGCAGCGCAGGAAGCAGCGGAAGTTCCGATTCACCGCGCCGATGCACGTCCGCCAGAAGTTTGTGCACGTTCACATAGCGAAGGAGCTGAAGGCGAAGCTGGGCATAAAGAAGAGGGCCGCGCAGATACACACCGGAGACACCGTCAAGATAATGGTTGGCAGCAACAGGGGCAAGACAGGCAAGGTGAGCAGCGTCAACATGAAGCGGTGCATTATAACCGTCGAGGGAATAATGCGCAAGAACGCAAAGGGCAAGGAATCCCCGATACCGATACGCACCTCGAACGTGTACATAACCGACATGGACGTAAACGACAAGCTAAGGAAGGAGGTTCTAGGCATAAAGCAGTGATATTTATGGCAAACAAGGGAAACAGCAGGCACATAAACCGTCTCGCATCTACGAAGTACATGAAGGTGGGCAGGAAGACTTCAGCATACGTCGCAAAGCCCAACCCCGGAAGGCACGCCCTCGACATCAGCATATCGCTTGGCACAGTGCTCAAGGAGAAGCTGGCTGTCGTGCAGAGCCTGCGAGAGGCAGAGCTTATGCTTCACTCAGGTTTCGTAATGGTAAACGGCAAGGTGATAAAGGACCGCAAGTACCCTGTCGGATTCAATGACGTAATAGAACTGATCCCGAGCAAGGAGAAGTACAGCGTTTCGTCAGGTAAGAACGGTGTCTTTGCCATAAAGAAGTCAGAGGGCAAGCAGCTGTTCAAGGTTCTTGGCAAGTATACCGGCAGGAAGGGCGCAATAATGATAAGGCTTCACGACGGTGCAACAGTAACCGCTGGAAAAGACGTGAAGGTCAATGACACCGTGGAGCTCCTCGATGGAAAGCCCGGAAACGTCATAAAGATGGAAACGGGAAGGAAGTGCTTCGTGATGAGGGGCACTCATGCGTCCGAGTCTGGAGTCATAAAGGACATAAACCAGGGCACCGCAACGCGTTCGGCGCTCGTGCGCATTGAGGGCGGTGCGGGAGAGTTCGAGACCCTTCTCGACAACATAATGGTTACGGGATGATCATGGCGCAAGGCTCAAACAGCAATCCAATGCAGCAGATATTCCTTGACAAGGTAGTCATAAACATAGGCGTAGGCCAGAACGAGAACCTTGTCGAGAATGCAAAGGCGCTAATAAAGAAGCTCACGGACCACAATGCCGGGACAACGGTCTCGAAGCGCAGGGATCCAGAGCTCAAGCTGCGTAAGGGCCAGCTGATAGGCGCGGTGTCAACGCTGAGGAAGAAGGAGGCATACGATTTCCTGAAGCGCGCGCTAGATGCTAACAGCAACACCCTTACAAAGGGCGCTGTCGCAGGAAACTCGCTCAACTTCGGAATCAAGGAGTACATATACTTCACGGGCGTAAAGTACGACCCGAAGATAGGCATACTCGGAATGAACGTGAATGCGGCATTCGCGCGCAAAGGCGCGCGCGTTGCAAAGCGCCGCAGGAAGTCAGGAATTCCGGGAAGGAAGCACAGCAAGATAACAAAGGAGGAGATAATGCACTATCTTGAGGGCAACTTCAAGGTGAAGATGCAGGAGTGATGATAATGACGAAAAGCTTCGAGGACAGGCTCAAGGGGCGTGGAACGCGAAAGTGCAGGATATGCGGGGCCTCGCGCGGGCTCATACGCAGCTACGGACTGCAGGTTTGCAGGAGATGCTTCCGCGAGGCGGCGCGCGACCTCGGGTTCGAAAAGTATTAGTGGTTTCAATGGACATACTCGCAGACGTTCTGAACAAGATAAAGATCGCAGAGTCAAGGGGCGCATACGAGTGCACCGTGAGGTCAACCAAGCTGGTGCGCTCCGTCCTGGAGACCATGAAGAAGCACGGCTACGTGCAGGATTACGAGGAATTCAAGGACGGCAAGTTCAAGAGCGTCAAGGTATCGCTCTCGAAGAAGATAAATGACATAGGCATAATAAAGCCGAGGTATGCAGTGGGAATGAAGGAGTACCAGAAGTACGAGACAAGGTACATCCCGAGTAAGGACTTCGGCATACTGGTAATAAGCACGCCGAGGGGCATAATGACCAACAGGGAGGCGCAGGAGCAGCGCACAGGAGGAAGGCTCATAGCATACATGTATTGATGATACTCATGGCAGACAGGGAAATAGCAATACCGCAGGGCGTCACCGCGAAGGTGGACGGCACAGCTGTAAGCATAAGGGGCAAGCTGGGCAGCACGACGAAGAAATTCAACCCGCGCATGATAGGCGTGAGGTCCGAGTCGGGCAAGCTTGTGGTATTCGAGGCCTCGAACAAGAGGCTGGCGAAGCGCGCAGGCTACGCGGCGCAGGCCTTCGGCTCAGAGCTCAGCACGGCCGTCGAGGGCGTGCAGAACGGCATATCAAAGAAGATGGTTATCTTCTATGCTCACTTCCCGATGACGCTCGAGGCAAAGCCCGGCAAGGTCATAGTCAAGAACCTCTTCGGAGAGAGGGCCGCGCGCGAGACCGCGATAGTCGGTGACACCAAGGTTGAGATAAAGGGCCACGACGTAACGGTAAAGGGGGTCGACAGGTACGACGTCGGTCAGACGGTTGCGAACATACGCAAGGTCTGCTTCGCGAGGGGCAATGACACGCGCGTCTTCCAGGACGGCATCTACATAGCAAAGGAGGAATGAGATGAACACTAAAAAGAAGTCAAAGTTCGTGGTGCCAAACTACGGTGCAAAGAGCAGGAAGGGAGTAAAGGCAAGATGGCGCAAGCAGAGGGGCATGGACAACCACAAACGCGTGATGCGCAAGGGCTACGGCGCAGTGCCAAAGATAGGCTACAAGAACCACGACGCGGCAAGGCACCTCGGCGCAGACGGAAAGCAGCGCGCGCTGGTGCACAACAAGGCCGAGCTCGTCCTGGCAATGGAGATCCCGGGCGTCGCAGTCGTGCTTTCGCACGCGCTGTCGCAGAGGAAGAAGCTGGAGCTCCAGAAGATGGCGGAATCGAACGGAGTCAAGGTGGCAAACAGGATAGCGTGATATCATGACAATAAAATTCGTAAGGAGAGTGGCTGCAAAGCTCGCCAACCGCGGAGAGAACGCCATGCGCATAAACCCGTCGTCTATGGAGGAAGTGAAGAAGGCGATGACGCGCGAGGACGTCCGCAAGCTCCTCAAGGACGGCGCAGTATTCGCGCTAAAGGAGAAGCACAACCTGAGCCTCTCGTCAAAGGAGTTGAAGGAACGCAGGGCCAAGGGGCGCAGCAGGGGCCCCGGGCGCAGGAAGGGCACGAGGAAGGCAAGGCGCGGCTCGCCGTGGATCAAGAAGGTTAGGGCGCAGAGGCTTCTTCTCAAGAAGCTCAGGAGCATGGGCAAGATAGACAAGCAGAAGTTCAACACCTACTACATGCTCGTGAAGGGCGGCACTTACTCCGACAAAGGACAGCTGCTTCTACACCTCAACGAGGACGGGGTAACCCTCAACGATGCTGAACGGAAGGAGATAGCAGAGCACGCTAAAAACGCTTACAAAAACAGGTCGCATTCATGAAGAGCATAGGATTCAAGAGGAGGCGCAAGGCGCTTACGAACTACAGGCACAGGCTGGCCCTGGTAAAGGGAAGCATGGACAGGATAGCGGTGCGCAAGACCAACAAGCGCATAATCGCGCAGGTGATAAGGTACGAGGAGAAGGGGGACAAGGTGCTCATGCAGCTCGATTCCTCCGCGCTGTCCTCCTACGAGTGGCACCCTAGAAGCAACCGCGCAAGCGCGTACCTCACAGGGCTCATGCTCGCAAGGAAGGTCCTGAAGGACGCGAAGGCTAAGGATGCGGAATACATACTGGACATAGGCCTCAGCAGCCCGGTGCGCAACTCCATACCCTTCATGTTCGCCAGGGGCTGCGTTGACGGCGGCCTGAAGCTCAGGTCCGGCATTGAAACCGACGACAAGGTCTTCGACATCGCCTCGGAATACGCAAAGAAGCTCAAGGAGGAGGACGAGGCAAAGTACAATAAGCAGTTCAGCAAGTACATAAAGGACGGAGTTCAGCCGACGGCACTGAACGAGCTCTTCGCCAAGGCGAAGGAAAGGATATTGAAGGAGTGATGCATTGGACGTTGACGAGTACACCGAAGAAACTTCATGGATTCCAAAGACAAAGGTAGGCGAGCAGGTCAAGAACGGTCAGATAAAGAGCCTTGAGGAGATATTCTACCTGGGCAAGACCATAAAGGAGGTCGGCATAGTCGATGCCCTCATACCAAAGCTTGAGGACAAGGTGCTCGAGATAGCGAGCGTTCAGCGCATGACCAAGAACAACCGAAGACAGAAGTTCCGTGTCACAGTGGTCGTAGGGGACAGGAACGGCCACGTGGGCATAGGCGTGGGCAAGGACGTCGAGGTCAAGCCCGCGATCGAGACGGCGATACGCGACGCCAAGAAGAACATCATTTCGATAAGGCTGGGCTGCGGCTCATGGGAGTGCAACTGCGGAACGCAGCACACCCTTCCGCTTACCGAAACGGCGAAGTGCGGCAGTTCTCTCGTAACGCTTAAGCCCGCCCCGAGGGGAGTCGGCATAGTCGCCGCGGACACGATGCGCTCGGTGCTCGAGCTCGCAGGCGTCAAGGACGTGTGGACGTACTCAAGGGGAAGGACGCGAAACGTCTACAACGTAGCCATGGCCACCTGCACGGCCCTGAAGAAGGTAACCGAGATAAAGAACAATGGTGCGCTCAAGGCGCTGCAGTAAACCTATCACGTTTACCGCTGCCCGACATCATTATAAACCATGCTTGCTTATTATTAACAGTGCCTTGGTGGTGTAGCGGTAGCATAAGGGACTGTGGATCCCTAGGTCCGGGTTCGACCCCCGGCTAAGGCCTAAAAGTCATCGAGAGGCAATTTGATGCCTACGCCACCGCCCAGGTTGGTCTCCGCATCCATTTGACGGATTAGGGCATGACAAATACCCTACTTATCAGAGTCCTGGCTAACATTTATAAGGTTTACCAAAGTAATAATATTGTATGATTTTGGTATATCCATGGAAGAGCCCATAGAGAGTGCCTTGAAAAGCCCGGCACAGTTGGAGGTTGCTAGGCTTCAGGACCTGATAATCCAATTAGTAACCGACAATACAAGTGCCGTGCTGCACGGAGGTACGGCAATATGGCGATGCTACGATGGGAAACGCTTCTCTGAAGACATAGATTTGTACGTGCGTAAAGAAACGGATCTAAAGAAACTTGTCAACAGGATTGCCCAGTCGGGATTACATATAACCTTTAACAGGGAACGAAGAGGCACTAGCTACTATGATGTATCAGATGGTCTAACCGATTTGTCTCTGCAAGCCAAAATCAATAAAAGCAAGGGGATTCTCGCATCGTACGGAAAAACCAACGGGGTAAAAATAGAAGTCTATTCCCTTAGCCCTGAAATTCTGATGCTGGAAAAGATCGATGCCTACAGTGATAGGGGATTTATCAGGGACGTATACGACATGATGATCCTTGCCAAACAGGTGACCGGGAAAGAACAACTCATCAAACCGCTCAGAGCGTTCCTATCCGGCATACAAAACCCAAAGGATGAAAATATACTAAAGAACCTCGTCTACAGCGGTCCGATACCATCCTTTGCAGACATCATTTCTTATCTTAAAAGGTGGTGCTCCTGAAATACATAATCAGTTTCTTGGCTGAGTTTAAGAAAAGCCCAACATTTGAGATGAAAGACGTCTCCAGGTTCTTAAGGTACCACGGATCTACTGGGGCTTATGCCAAGATTTTCATTAGCCATATGGTGAAGGGTGGCAAGGTACATAAGCTAACTAAGGGGTTTTATACCGTTTATGGGAATATCGAAACAGTGGGATTTCCTTTCTACCCTTTTTATTACGGGCTCGGTTTTGCCCTAACATGCCATAAGCTATGGAAGCAGCAGGCTAATCCTTATGTGCTGACAGTAAGAAACGTAAGAAGAGGATCAAGAAAGGCGCTTGGACTGAATTACAACGTAAGTAAGATATCAAAGGGCATGTTTTTTGGCTACTATTATGTCAAAGGCAAGGATTTCTATTATCCCGTATCCGATATTGAAAAGACCCTTATAGACTGCATATACTACGGATTGAATCTTGAGGATTATGTCTATGAGAATATATTCGGGCAACTGGATAACGGGAAAATGCAGAGCTACCTTAAAAGATGCAATGACAGAACTAAGGCAAGATATTTTGAACTTAAAGCCTCATACTGGCATGCCGGAAAGCTATCCTGACATCCTCCCACGACTGAAGGTCGTGGGGTTCCTCACGGTTTCAAGGTTTGTTTCAACCATTGGCATCATTACACCATCTGTGTTCATTCCAATGATATACCGCAGGGTGTGCCAGGACACCCA
>JAKAVL010000050.1 GCA_021817305.1 Microcaldota archaeon
TATCGCATATCTGAACAAGATGTCAAGGGAAATGATGGAACCCATAATGAATAAAAGGTGAGATGACGAAAAAGGATTACCGAGAGGACATTAATTCAGGATACCACATAGGAATTCCGCTTCGGAAAGCTATAAATACCAAAGGAGGGCAAAGGAGGAAAACAGATGGTTGTTATGGCATCGGTATCAGTTACTAGGAAGAAGCCGCTTGCTGGAGTTACGGTGGATGCGGCTGCGAAGGCAGCGCTCAGGAACGACGGGATGCGGGCTCGGGCCTTGCAAGGCCCTGGCGCGATGCTGAGCCTCGTCGCCGGTGCGACTCCTGCCGAAAGGGAAAAGGTGTTCAGCTTCATGCGCAGGTTTACGCGCGCATCCTTCACCGAAGACGTGATGGACGCATTTTGAAGGCGGGCACAGAACCTGAAGCCTTATAGCTGTGCGCGTAGAGTATAAGTGGCGTGATGCAGTGGACATATCAGGAATCATAACCCGTAGTTTTAACGATGTTCTTTCGAATCCGAAGGCACTGGTGCCTTCGCTGATAGTTTTTGCGGCGATAGTGGCGGCGCTGCTTTCTGTCATTGCACTTACAGGTTTGTATTCTGGTGGAACCCCCTTCCGCGGCCTGTGGGGCCAGCCCGTCAGGTCTTCGATGATGAATGCAAGCGCCACGCAGACCGCATTTCATTCGTTGCTCGGCACATTCACGGGTACGGTCCGCGGTGTTGCCGTGATGCTCGGGGCCTTCATGCTCGTGTCCTTCATTATATCGGTACTGCTGAACGGCATCATAGTCGCAATCGGTGACCAGCTCTTTAACAGGAAAGGGGTCAGTCTGTCGGATGCCTTTGCGCTCGCAAAATCGAGATTCTTCAGTATGTTCGGCGCCGGCATAATCTCAGCTGCGGCGGTTTTGCTCGTGATCGGAGTGGCGGCATTGGGGATTGTCGGAGCGTTTCTGGCGCTGGGCCCCCTCGCCGCAATCATCATCGCCAGTTTTATAGCGATAGCCGTGGTAGTGGCACTCCTCTTTACTGCGATATTCTTCTTCCAGGTAAATACCGTAGTGGTCCTGGAGCGCATGGGGGCCTTTGAGAGCATAAGGAGGAGCTTTGGGATAGCATCAAGCAACAAGCTTAACATCTTCGCGGTCCTGGTGCTTGCCGGAATCATAACAGGGGCGGTAGAGCTCGTGGGAGTATTCCTCGCGATGATCCCGGTGCTGGGATGGATACTCGACCTGCTAGTCATTCTTTTCGTATCGGTATGGTTTGGCGTGATGCCTGTGTACTTCTACAGGAATCTTGCGGCGAAGACCGCAGGAAGGAGGGGAGGGAAGGCCAGAAGCAGGAAGAATGCTAGGGTATAAGAGACTTGACGTATAGAATATTTTTATGTCCATAATCAGGGATTTCCAGGATTTCGTAATAAAGGGCAATGTGATTGATCTAGCAGTAGCATTCATAATGGGCGCAGCGCTCAATGCTCTGGTGACCGCGCTTGTGACCGACATATTTACGCCCCTCATAGGCGTGCCGGGCCACATCAACATGACAAGCCTGTATACACAGTGAATGGCAGCACCTTCCTGATAGGGCCATTCATTACCTCGTTGATAGCTTTCCTCAGTATAGTCGTCGTATTTTTCATAATAGTGAAGCCGATGGCCAGGATAAAGAGGAGGATGGACAAGCCGAGCGTTCCTGTGCAGCCGACAAAGAGGTGCAGGTACTGCCTGTCGAATGTTCCCCTCAAGGCGACGCGCTGTCCGTTTTGCACGTCGCGCCTGAAGGCTTAGGTCATTTCGGTGAATCGGCGGGGCGGGAGCCAGTAGCGCCGCGTCACGCAACCAGGTCTTTCACTTCCTGATGCTTCTCCACGTAGTGCCGTATGTAGGCGCAGTCGGGCCTGACCTTGAGGCCCTGGAGTCTCGCCATGGAGAAGGCCTCGTATGCGAGCATCTCGGCAAGGCCCTTCCCGCGCTCCGCCTCAGGCACGAAGGTATGGTGTATTGACATTATGCTGCCCACTATCCTGTACAGCAGCTCTGCCTCGCCCCCGGGGGTGTCCATATAGAGCCTTCCGTCGCTTTTCTTTATCGCGGGCATTTCCTTTTTGCTTGTTGCCATTCGCATCCCTCAGCTCCTCCCGACTATCGCTGCGCCTGCGGCTATTATGACTATGCCTATCCAGCGCAGAGGGGTAACATTCTCGTTGAGTATCACGAAGGCCAGAACGTTGGTGAACAGGTAGGTCAGGCCGGTGAAGCTGTACGTCCAGCTGAGATGCGCCCTGCCAAGGACAAAAAGATATAGGAGCATCGACAGACCGTACAGGACGAAGCCCAGAAGTATGAACGGAACCGAGATGGCGGAATAGTCGACGCCGAACTTGAACGCAAGCTGGCCTGCCGACGCTATCAGCGTGCCGAGTACCATGAGCAGCGCGAATGCGATCTTTTCGTTCCTATCCATTGAAACACTAATATGTAATTGCTATTATCATGATTCCGACGACTATCAGCGCAGTTCCTATCAGCCTTGTGCTGCCGACTTTCTCCCTGAGCGCGAAGTACGATATGAGCAATACGAAGATGAACGTGCTGGCGAATATCGAGTATACGAAGGACAGTTCACCGGAGTCGAGGGCAAGAAGGTAGAAGACTGCGCCTATGAAGTACAGGCCTATCGCAGCCATCACGCCCCTGTTCTTTATTAGGCTGATTATCCCGGATGGGCTCAGGCGGAACTTGTGCACCGAGCTTTTCAGGAAGTACTGCGACGCGGCCGCGATGGCCGCAGCGATTGTAGTAAGCAGGATTATGTAAACCTCGCTGAGCAAGCAATCATCCTATGCAATATTTTCCACACTCTCAATTATATAAGGGTTGCCCTGTTGAAGGCGGTGCGCGACAGCGGTAGGCTTTTATGCTTGAGCTTTCATAAACAACTCATGGACGAGAACGAGCGCAAGAACGTTACCTCTGCGCTGCTTGTGGTTGTGCTGAGCATAGCGGCGTTCGTGGCGTACTTCGCCAACCTTGGCGTGGTCTTCTGGATCATAGCCGTACTGGCACTGGTCTCTGGGTTCTACATGGCATACATCCTGTCCAAGGAGGGCAGGCAGCAGGGCAGCACTCCCGCACCTAAGAAAAAGGGTAGCTGAAAATGAACATACTTGTAGTGGCCGAGAAGCCTAGCGTAGCGCTGCGAATAGCGCTTGCTCTCGGCGACGGGCAGCCAAAAAGGTACAACGTGCAGGGCGTTGGCTACTTCGAGGTGAGGAAGGGCGACGACACGCTTTATATAGTTGCGGCTGCAGGGCATCTGTTCTCTCTGCACCAGAGGGACAAGAACCATACCCTGCCTATTTTCGACATCGAGTGGGTTCCCTCCTACAAGCTGAATACGGGCTCCTACTTCACCAAGAGGTACCTTGACGTCATAATGCAGATAGGGAAGAAGTGCACCGGATTCATAAACGCATGCGACTACGACCTTGAGGGAAGCGTCATCGGCACCAACATAATAAAGATGGTTGTCAACGATGACGTAAACTCGCAGCTTTCCGGCAGCAACATAGGCAGAATGAAGTATTCTACCACGACAACGCCCGACCTCGTACGCTCCTTCGAGGAAAGGGAGCACTTCGACTCGAGCAACTACGATGCGGGGGAGTCGCGCCACGAGCTGGACTGGATGTGGGGCATAAACATGAGCAGGGCGCTCATGAACGCGATATACGCAAGCGGCGCGAAGAAGATAATGAGCATAGGCAGGGTCCAGGGCCCGGCGCTTGGCGTGCTTGCCAAGAGGGAGAATGAGATAAAGCACTTCATTCCCAGGCCGTTCTGGAAGCTGTTCATAAAGGTCCTGGGCACAGAGTTCGAGAACAAGCGGGGCAGCATAGAGGACAAGGGCGTTGCGGAGAAGGCGCTAGAGGCCACGAAGGGCAGCGAGGCAACTGTATCGCATTTCGAGCAGAAGGATGAGCTGCATGCGCCGTTTCCCCCATTCGACCTTACATCATTGCAGCTGGAAGCAAGCCGCGTCTTCAGGATAGATCCGTCGAGGACCCTCAAGCTGGCGCAGGCGCTGTACGAGCGGTCCTACATATCATATCCGAGGACCTCTTCGCAGAAGCTGCCTGCCACGCTTGGCCTGAAGCGCATAATAACGGAGCTTGCGAAGAACCCCAGGTACAAGGAGCACGCAGACATGCTGATCGCCAAGAACAGGACGAGGCCGCATGAGGGGATGAAGGATGACGAGGCGCACCCTGCCATATACCCGACGGGCGTGGAGCCGAAGAAGCTCACCGAGGAAGAAGAAAAGGTATACGACCTTGTTGCGAGAAGGTTCCTCGCATGCTTTGCTGAGTACTACAAGGGAGAGAAGAGGAGCGCAGACATAACCGCAGGCGGAGAGGTGTATCATGCCGCGGGGGAGACGGTGAAGGCGAGGGGATGGCTTGACGTGTACCTGCATTACAAGCCGAAGGAGCTGGAGATACCGATGCTCGAGACGGGCAGCAGGACGGAGATCGAAGATGCGTGCATGCGCGAGGGCAAGACAGAGCCGCCGAAGCGCTTCGGCAAGGCCAGCCTCATCGGATTATTGGAGAAGAAGAACCTCGGGACCAAGGCCACACGCGCCGCCATAATAGACACGCTGTTCGATAGAGGCTACATACGCAACTCGAAGATAGAGGTGACCGACTTCGGGATGAGCGTGTACAACGCCCTCTCCAAGTACTGCCCGGAGATCCTCGACGAGGAGATGACGAAGAAGCTGGATTCTGACCTGGAGGACATCGCTAGGGGCAAGACGAAGAAGCAAGATGTCGTCGATGAGGGCAAGCGGATGATCACAGCCATAATCAAGGAGTTCACGGGCAAGAACATGGAGATAGGCGAGGAGCTGAAGAAGGGCCTCCTCGAAAGTGAGAAGCTCGACATGCTCGGCAAGTGCAGCAAGTGCGGGGGCAACCTCATGGTGAGGAAGTCAAGGCTGGGCAAGCAGTTCGTAGGCTGCAGCAACTGGCCGAAGTGCAACAATACGTACCCGTTGCCGCAATATGCGAAGATAGTCCCGATGGGCAAGGTCTGCGAGAAGTGCGGCACGCCGAAGGTGAAGGTCTTCGCAAAGGGCAAGGTCTTCGAGATGTGCCTTGACCCTGCATGCGAGACGAAGAAGAACTGGGGCAAGAAGGAAGGCAAGGGTGAGGGCAGCGCTCAGGACCAGAAGGCGGAGAAGGCAGGCGCGGATTCAGGCAAGGCGGCAAAGAAGTCGGTGAAGAGATCCAAGCCAAAGGCCAGGAAGCCCGCTGCGCAGAAAAAGGAGAATGCCGAAGCTGATAAGGGGCTTTGAGTCCGAAAAGCCCCGAAAGGTTTATTAGGGCGAATATTGAATATAGACTGTAATGGCGTTTACGTCTTGAAGGCATTGCATGAAAAAATTCAGCACAACAAACGACATAAAGGTCTCCGACAGGATAATAGACCAGGTCATAGGCCAGGACAACGCTGTGTCGATAATAAGGAAGGCGGCGAAGCAGCACCGGAACGTGCTTCTTATCGGAAGCCCGGGAGTGGGCAAGACTATGCTCGCGCAGGGCATGGCCGAGCTTCTTCCTACGGCTGATCTTGAGGATGTTCTCGTTTACAAGAATCCCAACGACGAAAACAGGCCCATGATAAAATCAGTCAAGACCTACCCACAGGGTGCGCCCCAGGGCAAGGCACAGCAGGACGGACAGGGCCGCCAGATAGTGCAAAAGGAGAAGATGAAGGGCAGGGTTGATCCGATGATGGGAAGAAGCAGCGTGGCCCCGATAATAATGATAATAGTGATAGCCCTCTTCATAGCCAGCCTGTCGGGCTTCTTCACCGGATATGAGCTAATAATAATCGGCGCCTTGATACTGGGCGTGCTGATATTCGGCTCTATGCTTCTTTTCGTCGGAAGCATGCGCCGCGCTGGTGGCATGTTCCCCGCTGGCGGGATGTTCGACACCAACGTGCCCAAACTCATAGTCGACAATACAGGAATGAGCCATGCGCCATTCGTAGACGCAACAGGCTCGAGGTCCGGAGCAATATTCGGCGACGTGCGACACGATCCGCTGCAGTCTGGAGGGCTTGGAACCCCGCCACACCTCAGGGTCGAGAGCGGTGCGATACACCGCGCCAACAACGGCATACTCTTCATAGACGAGGTCGCAGACCTTGAGCCGAAATCACAGCAGGAGCTCCTCACCGCGCTCCAGGAGAAGAAGTACCCGATAACAGGGCAGAGCGAGATGAGCTCCGGTGCGCTGATCAGGACAGAGCCGGTGCCGTGCAACTTCCTTCTCGTTGCCGCTGGAAACCTCCAGGACATACAGAAGATGCACCCTGCGCTGCGCTCCAGGATACGCGGCTACGGGTACGAAGTGTACATGGAGGACTCCATGCCTGATACGGATGACAACAGGGAGAAGCTCATAAGATTCATAGCGCAGGAAATAAAGAAGGACGGAAAGATACCGCCGTTCAGCTACGATGCGTGCATGGCAATAATAGACGAATCCAGGCGGCGCTCAGGCAGGAAGGGAAGACTTACGCTTGTGCTCAGGGATCTTGGAGGCATGATACGCGCGGCAGGAGACCTTGCCGTAGAACATGGGAGAAAAATAGTGACCGGCGAGGATGTCGCGGCATCGATGACGCTGGCAAGGCCCATAGAGGCGCAGTACGTTGCGCAGAGCATCGAGTACAGGAAGGATTACAAGATATTCAAGACGAGCGGCTATGCGATAGGCAGGGTGAACGGCCTTGCGATAATAGGGTCTTCATACCTGTCGGCAGGCATAGTGCTTCCGATAGTGGCCGAGGTAGCTCCGGCAAGCTCGCGCACCGAGGGCAAGCTCATTCCGACGGGCAAGCTGGGCAAGATAGCGCAGGAGGCGGTGAAGAACATAAGCGCCATAATCAAGAGGCACATAGGCAGGGACATGACAAGGTACGACATACACGTCCAGTTCCTGCAGACATATGAGGGTGTTGAAGGCGACAGCGCAAGCATCTCCGTGGCGGTTGCGGTGATCTCTGCGCTTGAGGGCATACCCGTTGACGAGAGCACGGCCATGACCGGATCGCTGTCCGTCAGGGGCGAGGTGCTTCCTATAGGAGGGGTAAGCAACAAGATAATAGCCGCGATAGAGGCCGGAATGAAGAACGTCATCATACCGGAGAGCAACGAGAAGGACATCTATATAGACAAGAAGGAGCTTTCGAAGGTAAAGATCATACCTGTCGGCAACATCGCAGAGGTCCTCGAGCATGCCCTCAAGAAGAGCCCGAGGCGCGACGCGATGATAAGGGAGCTCAAGAAATACATAACGAACGACTCGAGGGAGCGCAGCCCTCTTGAGGACGAGAAGCTGAACGGGAAGAAGGGGTAAGACCATGAAAGGAAAGGCCGATGCGACCAAGAAGCCCGACAGGAAGATAGAGGACCTCGGGAACGAGATTGTCCGCGACATAAAGCTCGGCAACAATCCGAGGTTCGTGACTGCGACGAGGAGCAGGTCGAACATAGTGTTTGATC
>JAKAVL010000048.1 GCA_021817305.1 Microcaldota archaeon
GACTAAACCTGCCATTGGGAGATGACAAATTACTTGGTCTTATTCGCCTAGCTAAAAAGATTGAACTGACGAAAACTTGACTTTATCAATTGCGAACAAGCTTAATAAATCTTCGGATTGATATGTTAAGGATTCAATGGCCAGGGTGGTAAAATACAAGCGCATGCCTTTCGACTCGCTTGGAAAAAAGCTCTTCGCATTCCTTCTCGGAGAGCTTGCCTCGATTTGGATAGTCGCCGCTGCCGCAATAATGCTCCTCCCCACCGTAGTGCCTATGCAGTTCAATTGGAGTGGGGTTGCTACCTCATCCGGTCTTAACTCCACACTTATAGCAATAGCTCTGGTCTTCAGCATAGTGCCCATAGTCATACTGATAGTGTCGCTGCTGAGGTTCAGGATAGTGAATTATCACCCATACCTGTTGAACACGCCGTCCTTCTATAACATTGTAAAGAGGGTTCCATCATCGCGCAGGAGCTACTGGGTAAACAAATACTTCGAGACCCTCCTAGTAGCAGGCGTCTATTTATCTGGCATTCTATTGATACTCATACTGGAAATATACACCGCAGCAAGCAAGGACTACCTTAACGGCTATCTTGGAATCATCGCACCCCTCATAGCAATCGTCGCGGTGTGCGTGCTGCTCATAATCCTGATAAAGGATATGTACAAGAAAATGGCGCTCGAGGCAAACAGGAAAAGGAGAAGGTAACCGCAAAGGCCTATCCCTGTGAACTCTCCTCCTCTATGTCCTTGATTTTTCTTATTCTCCTCACGTGGCGCTCGTCTCCGGAGAATGGGCTGTCCAGCCAGATGCCGACTATCCTTTCGGCCTCGCTCGTCTTCGTCATCCTGCCTGCAAGGCACAGGACGTTTATATCCCCGTGCTCTTTCGCAATTCTTGCGGACTCCTCATTCCAGCAGACAGAGGCGTATATGCCCCGGAACTTGTTCGCTACCCTGTCCATGCCCTGTCCTGAGCCGCAGACAAGTATTCCCCTGTTTCCCGTATCCCTTACCCCGACGCATACCCTCTTGGCGTAGTCAGGGTAATCGTCCTCGCCGTCGTGCACCTCCGGCCCCACATCCCTAACCTCGAAGCCCTTCGACCTGAGAAAAGCGCTTATCTCGCTCTTCATCTCAAAGCCTGCGTGGTCGCTCCCTATGTAGATTATTGATTTCTCAGCCATGCAATCGCTCACATACGGTAGACACCGCATCCCTCGGCAACGGGGCACTTGGTTTTTATCCCTATCGAATCCCCGGAATGTGCCTCATCAACGTCCACACGGTCTAT
The DNA here is from genome assembly GCA_021817305.1 of Microcaldota archaeon. Lineage (GTDB taxonomy): Archaea > Micrarchaeota > Micrarchaeia > Micrarchaeales > CABMGC01 > JAJZOD01. Next base: position 1,301 of record JAKAVL010000048.1, read on the forward strand.
CTGCATGCTCGAGACCTTCTGGCGCACGGCCTCCTCATCGTCCCCTATCTCAATTATGTCTCCGACGCGAAGGTCCCCCTCCAGCCTTATCGCAACCACGCCTATGTTCTTGTAGTAGTGCTCTATACTGCCTATGAACGTTTTTACGGAGCTCCTACCTTCGGTGGGCGAAGATTCCCTGCTCTTCTTCTCCTCCATTGCATTGAGCACGTCCATGGCGCTGTCAAGGTCGTTCATGCAATCGTTATCCACTCTGCAGCGCATGTATTTATATATTTGCGCGATTTCAGCGAAACGATGACTCGGTCTTTTAAGTTTTGGTCGCCATATCCTAGTGGTGCATATTACGTTCTTCGGGAAAAAGGAGCAGGAGCCGGAGAGCATAGCCCTTGCGGATCTCTGCAGGATCGCCGATTCAATATTCGAGAACGGTCTGGGCAATCTTGGGTCAAGGGCCCAGTCGGAGCTCGAGGGCGTGAAGAACGCAGCCGAGGAGTTCACAGAGGCATGCGACAGGTTCCAGGACATAGATGCGGAGCCCTACGTGCAGGATCTATGGATGCCAAACATAAACGCACTGAAGAGCCAGAAGGTCAATTATGCGAAGGCGCTGAAGCATGCACTGGAAAAGATGGACCTGAATCCGAAGAACGCTGCCAACGCATACGATAAGTACGGCGCCATACTCTCTGGTATAGACAAGGCAACCAACGAACTCCTGGCAGTGAACGCGAATTTCAAGACGGTCATGTACTGCTTCTCGAAGCATCTGTCAGGCGTAAAGCGCGCATTCTCAAGTCTTGAAAGGCACCGGGAATCCCTTAGGGCAGAGCTGACAAAAAGGTCCCCGGCAGCAGCGCAGTACTCCAAGGTGACTGGGCGCATACTTGCCCTCAATGCATTGATAGAAGAATCAAAAACACTGCGTGAGGGCGCTGCGGCACTCGGGAAGAGCATGACAGGAGGCGATGCGACGTCCATCGCAGAAGAGGAGTCAAAAGTATCCCATAGCATATCCTCGAAGAATTCTGATCTTTCTTCTATAGACGCGGAGCTGTCAAGATTATCCAGGGAGATAAGCTCGCTTACGCTCCCTCTGGAGAGGCCCTCAAGGAAGTACGATCATATGTCGGTTAGGAAGCGGCCTCTTCATCCGATGGTTGTAAATCCGGAGGAGGGCATAAGAACCGACGCAGAGTACTCAGAGTTCATAAACCTGGTCAAGGAACTGAGGGATAGCATAGAAAAGGATGCCATTGAGGTAAAGAACAAGCCCGGCACGTTGAGCACCATCTCCCGCCTGCTTGATTCCGGCATGTATGCAATGATCGAGTCAACCCGGTCTCTCAGGAAGAAACGCTCCGACGTGGAACGCGAGATAAGTTCAATGGAGGGTGCACTTGTTGATGTAAGGAAAGGCAAAAGGTCTGCGGTAGAAGCAAAAGAGGAGATTAAAAGGATGGAGGCGAAGGCCGCGGAAACGGAAAAATCTATAGGCCCGGCAAGGGAGTCGGTAGAGGCAATGTTCCTCGAGTACTACAAGCGGAAGATAAAAATAGTGCTGTGAATTAATGGACGATGATGCTGGACAAATGCATGAGCGCATGTTCAAGGACAGGACGGAGGCAGCGAACCTCCTCGCCGCGAAGATCGGCGCAAGGCTTCGCGGCAACGCACTAGTGCTTGCCATACCCCGTGGCGGCGTGGTGATAGGCTATGGAATCGCAAGATCCATAGGCGCAGACCTCGACATATTGACCCCGAGGAAACTCCGCGATCCAGATGAGCCAGAGCTTGCAATCGGTGCAGTGATGCACGACGGAAGCCTGTTCCTGAACCACAGCATAATAATCGCGAGGCAGGTGTCGATGCAGTACATAGCCAGGGAAAAGGAGCTGCAGATGAACGAGTCCAGGCGAAGGCTTGAGGAGTACAGAAACGGAAGGAAGTATCCAGATATAGCAGACAGGGACGTGATCCTTGCTGACGATGGAATCGCAACCGGCGCAACGATAATGGCTGCAGTGAGATGGCTGGAGGCGAGGAAGCCGAGCAGCGTGACCCTGGCCGTGCCGGTCATACCCCTGGAGATAACGAACACGATACGCCAGGAGGTCGACGATGTCATTTATCTCGACAGCCCCGCGGTTTTCTACGGCATAGGCCAGTTCTACAGAAGCTTCGAGCAGGTAACAGACACGGATGTAAAAGAATTACTCCAGAAATACTGGGAAAGTGGTTCCACCCAGCCATAGATCAAGAGCAGTACACTACCCTCAGAATACCCTAACCCCGATTTCTGCATCTTCGCCTGGAGAGAGAAGGACAACGTTCCCGGATTTGTCTGAAGTTCCAAGCACGAGCACCTCTGACCTGAAGCCGGCGACGAGCTTAGGGGAGAAGTTCACTACTGCAACCACAAGTCTGCCTATCAATTCCTCTTTCCTGTACAGCGTAGTTATCTGTGCGCTGCTGTTCTTGGTTCCTATTTCATTTCCGAAATCAACCTTCAGTTTGTACGCCGGCTTCCGTGCCTCAGGAAAATCATCAACGCTAATTATCATACCCACCCTGGCATCGACCTTCCTGAAGTCGTCGTAATTTATGGCCTCCATCTTCCATCCTCGCCGTATGTACTCAGGAATCCATGTAGTAGTACAGCTCCATGGGGTGCGGGTACTGCGCCAGTGACCTAAGCTCGTCGCGCTTGAGCTCAATGTACGTGTCGAGAAGCGAGCTGTCGAAAACAGGCTTCAGGAACTCCCTATCCGACTCAAGCTCATCCAACGCATCGTCCAATGACCTCGGAAGCTCGCGTATGCCGAGCTCTCTCCTTCTATCAGCACTCAGGTGGTATATGTTCTCGTTCACCGGCGCACCAGGATCTTCCTTCCTCTTTATGCCGTCCATGGCTGCCATGAGCAATGCGGCAAACGTGAGGTACGGGTTCCCTGACGCGTCAGGCGCCCTGTATTCTATGCGCTTTGCTTTCTCCATTCCCTTGTAATAGGCAGGGACGCGAAGTATGGCGCTCCTGTTGGCCCTGCTCCACGCCGTATATACCGGCGCCTCGAAGCCAGGTATCAGGCGCCTGTAGCTGTTTGCCGTCGAATTTGATATCGCGGACAGCGCCTTTGCATGTCTGAGTATGCCGCCTATGGCATGCCTTCCAAGCTCGCTTATCTCAGCATAATCATCCTCCGGGGCGTACATCAGGTTCTTCTTCCCATCGTTGGACCACAGGCTGAAGTGCGTGTGCATTCCGGTGCCGTTGTCCCCGTGCAGCGGCTTGGGCATGAATGTCGCCACCATCCCATGTGCAGCGGCAACGTTCTTCACTACGTACTTGAGGGTTTGCACCTTGTCGGCCGCATCGGTAAGCGTTGTGAAGCCAAAGTTTATCTCTCCCTGGCCCGCAGTCGCCACCTCGTGGTGCGTTGCCTCTATCCTGAACCCGAAGTTGTTAGTAAGGGCGTCCACGGCTTCCAGCCTTATACCCATCAGCTGGTCGACAGGCGGCGCCGGGGTAGTAGCCCTCCTTGTACCTTACGAAGAAGCCCCCTTCCTTGTTCCATGGCGACTCCCTCGAGCTGATCCTGTACGATGTTCCGCTCTGCGGCGTTGACACATCCAGCTCCACCTTGTCAAATATGAAGAACTCTGGCTCAGGCCCGTAGAAGCTACTGTAGCCGTTTTCGGCCTGGTACTTCTCTGCCCTTTCAGCAACTCCTCTCGGATCCCTCTCAAACCTGCCTTTTCCGCCGCCCCACATCACCTTCGTAAGAACCCTTGCCGTATTCGGCATCCACGGTATGACCGCCAGCGACTCAGGCACAGGAACCAGGAGCATGTCGCTCTCGTTTATCGGGGTAAAGCCCCGGATGCTGCTTCCGTCAAGCTTTCCAAAGCCGTTGGTGAATGAGTCTTCGTCGAAGTCCCTTGCAGGCAGCGTTATGTGATGCAAACGGCCAACCAGGTCGGTGAACTGGACATCGACCCAACTTATCTTGTTCTCCTTGATGAGGCTAAGCGCCTTTGCCACTGATTCCTCCACCTTATCACCGGATTGGATTTGGCGCGTCAAGCTTAAAAATCTTGCTTCTTCTCCAAAGTTGGGGAGTAAAATAGGTGTAGTTCCATGGTATTTTGGAGATATCTATGGAACCCACACCTCCGTCGGATATTATAAGGACAGTATACACCTATAGGGGTTACCGAATCTTACGAAATTTCTTGCTGAAAGCTGTATGTAAATTTATTCCTCAAAACATGCACTTTTACGACTATAAGCCAATGAAATATGCTCCCTAACTATGGCGAAGAACCAAAATCTTATCTGCGATTACGAAGCCTTGCCTGCACCGCCTCTCCCGCAAGCTCGCGATACGCATCGCTGCCTATCCATCTTGCGCTCCTCGATTCGCTTTTCTTGAGATGCATTGCCGTTTTTATCGCAACTTTGTTCAGGCGCATGTTCCTCTTCCCGATCTCCCGCAGTGCCCAGTTGACCGCCTTCTTGACGAAGTTCCTGCCGTCTGCCGATTCCCTGATTATCAAAGGCAGGAATCCGACGAATACCCCATCGTCCAATTCCTTCCTGTGCACTGCAATGTACGCGATGAGCGAGAACGCGGCCCGCTTCTCGTATTCTGGCCTGCGGCTGCTCCACTCCCCGACTTTGTCGAGTGCGAACCGCGTCCATGAGAACATGCTGCATGCGGAGTCACATACGTCCCACGAGTTAATGTCCTTCACCCACCTCTCTAACTGTTTGCCTGTTGTCTTGTCACGATCTGCGATTATGGTGGCAAGGACCATTGCTTCATGAATTCCGGAATCCCACAACCTAAGCGATAGGCCCTGATCTGTGCCTATCTCCTTTGCAAGCCTCCTCAGTTCCGGCAATGAAATCCCGAGGGCAGTGCTTGTATCTATGCCGAACCTTTTCATGCTCTCTACGCTGCTCCTGCTTCCCATATTTCGCAATGTTCCCATCACAACATCGTACTCCATTCCATCACTCCGGAAGCAGCTTCTCCAGCTTCTTGTTGTACTGCCTTCTTATCATGTCGAAATCCAGGCCGCGCAGCTTGTAGTACACGCTCTCCGGCACGTTGAAGGCCGGGCTTATGTCCCCCTTTATCCCAAAGCTCCTGAAAAACTCCAATGCGTGCTTCTTGGAATGCGCGCTTATCTCGAGCTCGCAGTTCATGTACGGCCTCTGCACCAGCGTAATCGTGCAGTTATCCACGCCATATGACTCCCGTTCTATCTCCAGATAACTGTAGTTGACCCCGTGCAGGATCATCCTTGCTATCTTCACGGCCGTGAAGAAGTCATGAACCGCTATCGTGTGTTCCCTTGGCAGCCTCCTCAGCGCCGGTATGTGCCTAAGCGTCAGGATGGTCTTGTCACCATCCGAGTTTATTCTCATCCATGTGTCGTACTCGGAACCAAGACCAAGCGCCCGAGGGCCTGCGACAGGCTCTATCTCGAAGGTGACGCTCTTTGAAATGCGCTTGGAGCGCATCTTCGCTTTCAGGTCCTTCAGCTTCTTCAAGACCTCGTCCCTATCTACGTTTATTACGCAGACGGTTCTGCCTGTGGACCTATCTCCTGTCTCCGTTTCCACTTATGACACCGCGCTCCTTCCTGCTCCTCAGCTTCTCTATGTTGTGCGCGGCAATATCCTCCATGCTTATGCCTATCTCCTCGGCTATCTGCGACACGTACCACAGCACATCGCCCAGCTCGCCCCTGATATCCTCAATATCGAGTTCCTTGCCGTCCCTCGCCGTCTTCTTTATCTTGTTGAGGAGCTCCCCGACCTCCCCAGCTAGCCCAAGCGCCGGATAGTATACCCCTCCGTCAAGCCTTTTCGGATACACCGCCGTGCTCTTCGCCCCCTTCTGGTACTCTGCAAAATCCATAAACGCACCCTTTGTATATCGCAGAAGCATTTATTATCCTTTTTGATGAGAATACATCGGATGTGTTTATGGCAGAGATAACCAACGCAGTAATACGCAAGATAATCGATTCCAGAGGCAATCCCACGGTGGAAGTCGACATAATCTCCAACAGGATTACCGGACGTGCAGCAGCGCCAAGCGGTCCGAGGAAGGGAA
>JAKAVL010000046.1 GCA_021817305.1 Microcaldota archaeon
ACTCTTATAAGGGTTATCGGATCTTACGAAATTTCTTGCTGAAAGCCGTATGTAAATTCATTTCTTCAAAACATGCACTTTTGTGACTGTAAGCCAGAGAAATATGCTCCCTAACTATGGCGAAGAACCCTTTTACTGTAATATAATACAGAGGCACTAAGTATCAAAGATCCTCAGGATCAATTATCTCTAATGCCCTAGACGACACCGATGTCTTATCAGGGACAAATAGCATCTTCCTTTTGGCATTTGTTGCGCCGAGAACCTGCTCTGCCCTAGTTATCTCGGCGCTGCTTATCTTTTGCCCCCATTTTACCTCTATGGCAATCTCAGGCCTCTTGAACTTCATAAGCAGGCCGTCTATTTCATGGTCTTTGGACTCTGCAATGGCTTCCATGAGACCAAACTTATAGGCAAGATGCTCTCTGACGTTGTCTTCTACGAGCCTTGGCATCAATCCTGACACTATACGCAACGCCTCCGCGTCAGTCATCCTTCTCTGCGATATCCCATACTTCTCATCTGCGTAGAAGAAGAGCCTCATCAGAGGGGAGGGTACTTTGTATACGAATCTGTTTTTGCCGTAGACTTCAATGCGCTTAAGCAGACCTATATTCACCAGTGTAGCCAGATATGGCTGAAGCGTGCCGGGGCTGTCCTTTGGAATCAGGCCTTTGGAAAACAGTGAGCTTGATATCTCTCCGGACACAACCTTGCCGTTGGCAACTGCCCTCACAATGCTCTCGTATATCTTTGACAATCCCCGCTCCTCCTCAAGAAATATCTCTCCCATGAGGGCTGGGACGGCATTTACAGAACCCTTAAGTACTTCTGCACATCCCTCCTGGATATTCTTTTCTGAATCAAAATACGCCACATTTATGGGTTCCCTTAACATTATGGCTGTTTCCAGCAACTCTCTTTTGTCCAGTCTGCGATGCTGCAGTGAGGATATGCAATCATTCAGGTCTATTATGTAAATCTGCTTCTCGTGGAATAGGCCAAGCAGCGGCGATTTCTCGGAAAGCAGTTTCTTTGCCAAAAAGAGGGTAGACGTAAGCAGTATCAGCCTTCCAGACTTCTTCATGGCATGCAGATAATCGAGGAATTTATAGTCAAGCCTGTGGAATTCGTCTATCACAACCGTCTTGCCGGATTCCAGCGCTCTTTTCATTATTTCTACAAGCGTTGCATAATCAACCTGAACCTCCTTGCCATTGCCTGTTGATAGGATTGTCCTGTCCCTATTTACGAAGAAGTATTCATCGTAGTGTATGAACTCTTGTATCAGGAAGCTTTTACCTGTCTTGCGACGCCCAAATACCAGTGTCCATTTCGCTACATTCTTGAGCTCCTTCTCTTCAAGAGGCCTATGTATAATCATGAATATTATAACTACAATTATACTTAAATGCCTTTTGGTCGCTGAAGGCACTTCCAGGATTCTTGCTTGAAGGACTTGTACTCTACGGCGGGCTCCCGAAGCCGAGTGCCTGCCACTCGTTCTCCACGCCGCCAGGTGAGCCAGGAGCGAGATAGTTTCCGGAAAAGTACGGGTAGAGGACGTTTGTCGGTATGCCGTTATTGCCGTAGCTGCCGGAGTCGTTTGCGTTGCCGTTGAGAGGCCACCATCCCACGACATTGCCCGCGAGTGATGCGATCGGGGCGCCACTTATTCCGGCATTGTAAAGGCTGCTAACCTGCGGGCCTGTAAGAGCAACATTGTAAAGTTGCACGTCTGCCATAGTCCCATTGAAGAAGCCTGTAATCCATGACTTGCTGCCTATCTTCATGAACGTGGGAACCTGCGGAGTTACGGCAGACTGAGAGCTGTCCAGCTTTCCGTTCAGGTACATGTTTACATCGACCCCGTTGTACGCAACTGTGATGTATGTCCAAGTGTTCAATGGGACTGTTCCTGTGCTGACCTTGTCGTTGCTTGCTGATGGCCACCACCATAGCACGCCGGTTGATTTTATGCCGAGGACATATCCCGAGGAGCCACCGTTCTCGTTGCTCTCCAGCAGGGTGCCCCCGATGCCGCCGCCGAAGGATGATTGCATTATGTTAGCGGGGTGCACCCACGCGCTTATGGTGAGCGGAGACGTAGGCAAATGACTTGTTCCGGTGCTTATATTGCTGCTCTGGCCGTTGAACGAGCCTACTTGGGACAGGCTTCCCGGCTCGAACGGTAAATTACTGAGAAAAAGGTTCGGCAGGGAGTTGCTGCTGCATGTTGACATGCTTGTGCAGGATTGTATCCCGGGCATCGGATATGTTTGGCCCGTGTAATTCTGCATGAGGCTGTCGCGCAGGTAGTTGCCCGTAGATGATACATAGATCACGTTCGACGGCGTACCGGTGTTCCCCTGACCGCTGTAATCATTTGGATTGCCGTTCAGTGGCCACCAGCCGACCAGGCCGTTGTTAGGCATCGGAAGGCCCTCTATGCCGCGCGCGTACAGCTGCGCTACTTGATTGGCTGTGAGTGACGTGTTATATACCTGAATGCCGCTGATCTGGCCGTTGAACCAAAGATTGCAGGCTGTGCTGCCCGCTCCGGAGCATTGCGCACCTATCTGGTTGTCTTTGCCTGATGCAGAGAAGGTCGAGCTGGCAGGCCCAAGGACCTTTGCCCCGTCAACGTAGAGCGTAACATCAAGTCCGTTCCACGTTGCGATGACATTATGCCATGCGCCGTCGTCTATTACCTTGGATGAAGCGAGTGTGCCTCCGCTGTTCGCCCATATGGCCGCTACCCCGGTAGTCGCGCTGTCAAAGACTTGGTAACCGTATGTACCGTCCCATGTGGAGAATATCATCCCATCTGGATGTGTGGTTCGTATCCACGCGCTTACTGTGGCTTTGCTGTTAGTTATCCCGTCCAGCAGGTTTGAATTCGGTATACTTTCAAGGCTGTTGGCTCCGTTGAAGCCTGCTGCCTGTCTATTATATCCCTGGAACGTTGACACGCCCGCGACAGACGCATTGAATGAGTCATTTACCCTGGAAAGGTACGATGGAAGGAAGGGAGAGGCGATGTAGTAGCCGTTCGATATTGCCTGCCTCAGGTTCTCTATGTTGAGAGTAGAAAGCTGCGGGCCATAGAGCAGCACGCTCTGCCCTGAAACGAAGTAGTTTGAGAGTATTACGTTTTGTGAGTATACGAGGTATGGCACCGTGGGGCTTATCGAGGTAATGCTGTTTGTTATGAAACCCATGAAGCTGTTCTCGCAACCGGATAATGAACCGATGTTCGGCATTACGAGGATTATGTTTGACTCGGTGCTCGCCGTGAGAGACGGGCAGGATGTACCGGAGGAGTAGTATACCGTGCCGTAAGCGTACGTGAGGGAGTTTCCGCTGCTTGCGAACGTTCCTGCCACTAGACTGGTAAGATTGGAGGGATTCACAAAATGCATGTAGCGCAGTATGCCCTGCTGGTCGTAGAACAGATCAGGGGTGTTGTTTATCGGAACTGAGAAGCTGATAGGCAGCGAATACAGCGACGCCAAACCCCCTGTGCTGATGTTTACGTTCTCGGTGTAGCTCACGTTTATGGAATAGGGGCTCTGCTGCGTTATCCTGAGGCCGTTCTCGGTTACGGATTGCAGGCCTGCGCCAGAGTAGTTGGATACGAGGAGAGCATTGTACGCCGTGAAGGTAAGGTTGTACATGGATCTTTTCAGGTAGTTTGCGGCTACGCTGCCTGCCGCCACGTTCGGGAGCATTGCGTTGGTCATTAGGTATTGCAGGTACTGTGCCGTGTTCTGTATCAGGTTGCCCTTTCTCAGCGATGCGTTGTATTCGTAATACGCAAGCGTCGCGAGCGCGCCTTTCAGGCTGGCGCTGCCGGATTGCGGCGCGTCCTGGCGCAGGGATGCGATAAGGCTGACTGATGACTTGGACTGGAAGGTACTCTGCGCTATGTTGCTGTACTGGATGCCTATCACCACGAAGGAGAACAACTCGGCAAGTATCAGTATCAGCGCAAGAAGCACGGTAAGGCTCATTAGCTGCGCTCTTGATGACCCTCCGGGTAGCCTTTTCAGAGCTGTATTCATTTCCATGAGTAAACACCTACCTTGTATAACTTTGGAACGTTCGTGTACAGGGAGTTTGCGCCGTTGAATCCCGCATATTTATTGAATGGCACAAGAGTTGACGACACTGATATGCTTGACGCGCCGGAGTACCCTGCAGGCAGGTAATTGCCCTGGACATAGGTTACACCAAAGGGGTATCCAGTGTTGTTGTACCCCGAGTAGTCGTTCGCGTCGCCCTCGAGAGGCCACCAGCCCACTATGTTTGCGGAAGCTACAGGTGCGCCGGAGATGCCTTCGTCGTAGAGCTGCCGGACCTGGGTTGAATTGAGCGCTGTATTGTAAAATTGCACGTTTGTGATTAAACCATTCCATGGAAACTGGAGGACTAGGCTACCGGTTCCCCCGCCTATTACTGAAGGATTCGACGCAGGCAGTACAATATTTTGCGAGGGTATGCTCATGGAATTTGAGTTGGAATTTAGATAAAGAATAAGGTTACCATTGGAGTAGGTGTATCCCAAGAAATGCCATTCGTCTGAAGATAATGCGAGCGAGGTAGTATAGGAAGTCACACCATTCCAGAAATCAAGATCAGAACCGCCAGTATACAGTCCCGCCATCTCGCTCGTACCTCCATTAGTTCCATAGCTGAATATGTCCATATGCGCGTTTGGAGTTGGAGTATAGGCCCACATAAAAACCGAGCTTGGATTATTGCCAAGGGGCAATCCTGTAGTTCCTGTACTTACATAGCTGCTCTGGCCGTTGAACGAAGAGACGTACAGGGAAGGCGCATATGAGCCGTTTATGAACAGGCCGGTGTTGCTCTTTGGATACGCCTTGTCTACCAAATATGTTGCGCAGCTTCCCCTGCCTTCCAGGTATAGCTGAACTATGTTCTGCAGCAGCGATGAATACGGCTGCGAGGAGCATGGGCCATAGGCTATGAAGTTTCCGCCGGCTGCCACGTAAAGGTCGCCGTATGCTGCGGAGAACTGGCTTACTGCACCGTATGTGCTTGGAACCTGAGTGCTCCATTGTACTGCACCAGTAGTTGCATTCTGGTTTATGACGTAGTTGCCGGACCAGACGCTGTACACCGAGCTGTTGGTTAGTAGGGGGTACTGGAGCGGCGTGCCGTATGAGGATAGCGATTTACCCCAGAGAAGGGCTCCGGAACCTGAGAACGCTGTCACTCCGCTTTCATTCTCATATACCGCCAGGCTCCTGTTCGCCGCGACTCCTGTGACTGTGCTGCCGTCGTTATCGCAGAACTTCTGTGTAAGGTTCAGATAGAAACTGCATGCAAAGACGGTATTGCCAACGTAGAGCATTCCACCGGAGGCGGCGATGTTGGTTGTTGCGAACGCGTAAGATGACGTGAGAACATTGCCTCCTGCCTGATCCAGAAGCACGACGTTGTTGGATGTGAGCCACACTAGCACAGAGCCATTCTCCTCAAGCACCTCGTTGATGTTGGTGCCGAGGTTGTTGTTGAGCATAAGGGTGCCGTTGTTTGCATTGGATACCATAAGGTTCGTGCTTCTTGCGCCGGTCGATAGTATCGAGTACAGCTCGCCCCCGTATGCAAGCGCCTGCGATGACGCCGTAGAGCTCGACCACATGCTTGTGCCGTTGCCCGCGTTGAGCGCTCCCGTGTTCGATGATGTGCCGTATATGAGCGCGCCGTTGTAGAGCGCGAGGCCGTATACGCTGCTTGCGAGCGTATTAGACCATGAAAGCGAGCCGTAGCTCGCGTTCAGCGCGTAGAGGGTGTTGCCTGCGCCGAAGTAGACGTTGCCGTAGCCCGCAACTATGGGAGTCGATATTGCGGCGCTTGCAGAAAAGACGTACTGGATTGTCGGAAGTATCGGGCCATGGGCCTCGTACGCGGAGCGCGAAGGGCCGCCCATGAACTGCGTCCAGAACTCTGAGGATGAGTTGTACCCGTTCAGGATGGAGAGAGCAGCCTGATCCGTAGCGGAGAGCAGCGCAGGGGATTCTGATGAGAACACACTGAGTGCTTGGCTTATTGTGGACGAGCCTGCGGTGTACGGCACCTGTATTGCGTAGTTGAAGTATGCGAGTATGGACACGGCGACTCCGACTATTACAAGAGCGAATATAGCGTCGGTAGTGAAGACCATGCCCTTCAAGAGATGCACCGTTGTTAAGACGACGTTTATATCTTTATATATTACTGAGACGGCTTTGCAGCGTCTCGCGCGCATTTCTTATACGCGATGCGCAGGAAAATATGAAATAATTTAAATAACTAATGGCAACAAATCAAGCATGCGAACGAAGTACATCGTGATCCTCGGCTCGGTGATGAGCGGCCTCGGGAAGGGCGTAGTCACATCGTCCATACTCAAGCTCCTCGACTTCTATGATTACAGGGCTCTCCCCATAAAATTCGACGGCTATCTGAACTACGACTGCGGAACCATGAACCCCTACCGCCACGGAGAAGTCTTCGTCCTTGATGACAAGGGCGAGGTCGACATGGATTTCGGGCTGTACGAGCGCTTTCTCAACAGGAACATGACAAGCGCGCAGTCGATAACCGGGGGAAAGCTCTTCGGCTCGGTGATCGAGAAAGAGAGGCAGGGAGGCTATCTCGGCGTTGACGTGCAGATAATACCGCACCTCACCGGCAGGGCGGTGGAGATGATAGAGACTGTTGGTAAGGAGAACAAGCTTGATGTCGTCGTAGTTGAGGTAGGGGGCACGGTAGGAGACCTGGAGAACAGCTACTTCATAGAGGCAGTGAGGCAGCTTGCGCTGAAGGAACCTACAGTCTTCGTGAATCTCACATATACGCCAACCATGGAGGTGGTCGGTGAGCAGAAGACCAAACCAGCGCAGCTCGGATTCAAGAACCTGCTGCAGTCCGGAATCATGCCGAACTTCGTTGTATGCAGGAGCAGGGAGCACCTTCTGGACAAGACCAGGGAGAAGCTGGCGCTGTTCGCCAACCTCACTAGGGATCACGTGATCGACGATTCAGACCAGGAGAGCACGTACATGCTCCCATTGCACTTCATGGAGCAGGAATTCGACAAGAAGCTGCTCGAGCAGCTGGGCCTGCCCGGCAAGAGGAACAGGGAGAAGCTGGACAGCTGGAAGAAGAGGGTGCACAACATACTAAACCCGAAGTACAGCGTTGAGATAGGCATACTGGGCAAGTACACCGGACTGTCGGATTCGTATGCGAGCATAAAGGAGGCGCTCGTGCATGCCGGCGCTGAGCTCGGAGCGATGGCGAAGATGCGATGGATTGAATCGGAGAGCCTTGAGGGCGAGAATGCAGACATGAGCAAGCTTGACGGCATAGACGGGCTCATAGTCCCCGGCGGCTTCGGCAAGAGGGGCATAGAGGGCATGATAAACGGGATAAGGTACGCGCGCGAGACGCACATGCCATATCTTGGGATATGCCTTGGCATGCAGCTGATGACTGTAGAGTACGCAAGGAACGTATGCGGGCTCAAGGATGCCAATTCTTCGGAGTTCAATCCGCTTACAGAGCACAAGGTCATAAGCCTCATGGAGGAGCAGCGGGGAGTGAGAAAGAAGGGGGGCACCATGCGCCTCGGCCTGTGGGAGTGCAGGCTAGCAAAGGGAACTACTGCCTACTCGCTGTACAAAAAGGAGAACATAGGCGAGAGGCACAGGCACCGCTACGAGTTCAACAACAGGTACCGTGATCTGCTCCAGAAGAACGGCCTCGTGATAAGCGGCACGACTCCGGACAACAAGCTCGTCGAGTTCGTGGAGTGGAAGGACAGCTTCGGCATTGCAACGCAATCGCATCCAGAGCTGAGGTCAAGGCTCGAGGCGCCCGCGCCTCTGTTCGTGGGATTGGTCAGGGCCGCGCTTGAAAGGAAATCGAGCGGAAAGTGAAAATACGCATCGGAGAGTGATCAGCTCAGCCGGCAAACCTGGACGCATAGACTAGAAGCGCGTCAAGAACAGGGCCTATCACAGGAAGCCTTGCGCCGGCCATGCGCATTATTCCTATGTCTTTTTGCCCGATGGCGCGTGTCTTGGCTGCCAGCGCAGGGTACACTGCAAAGTAAAGTGCAGCGCCTATTATGAGAGCGATTATCGGCTGCAGCCCGGAGAGGGCCAATGCGCAGAGCATTAGGCCAGGAACGATATTCGACAGTATTATCAGAAGTATTTTGCGCGCTTCGAATCTCGCGCCGTGGCCGGAGATGTAGTTGAGGTATAACGCGCTCGGAAGCAGGTTTCCGATGTAGAATATGGCTATTATGGTACCTATGACCCCGAAGTACAATGTCATCGGGATCATGGACGCCAGGGTGACTATGCCGGTGAATACGGCGTATTTCAGCACCTTCCGGGGCTTGCCCACGCCTATCATGTAGTTTGTGCCGTAGGTGAAGAATATGGATACGAAAAGGCTCAGGGTTATGAGCTGCATGTACACCGTTGCACCCAGATACGTGCTCGAAAAGAGGAGCAGTATTAAGTCATGGGAGAACACCGTTATGAACACGACGAGCGGCGTTGCGAACAACAGGCTCAGGTATATCGAGTAATGAAACAACTTACCGGCCTGCGTGCTCGGGTCCTTCATGCGCTGCGCCTCAGAGAACATGGGTATCATGGAGAGGGCTATGGAGCCAACAAGTATGTCAAGTGCGTTTAGGACCTTCTGTGAGATTCCGTAATCGCCTACTGTTGACGGAAGCACGAAGAATCCGAGGTACACTGTCGAAATGTTCGATAGGATTCCGGATATGAAGCCGGATATGGTAAGGTACTTGGAGAAGCCTATCGCTTCCCGGAACCTGCGCAGCATGCCATTTGCGGTGAACCTCAATGGATAAATGCGGTGCAGCAGATAGAACTCGACTGTCGATGCCAGGAGAAGGCCTGCCGAGAAGCCCGCAAGTGCACCCGTTATCCCGTAGCCCAGCAGCACCAGAGTTATGCTTACTATAGCCTGGGCCGAGGAGTGGACCACCGCTGCCGTCGCTGCGCCTGAGCCGCTGCCGACGCTTATCAGCGCGTCGTTGAGAGTCGAGTAGACTATGCCAAGCAAAATGCTGAGGAACCCGACCATTAGCGCGAGGCCGTAAGACCCCGTATGCAGGAAATAGCTGGATATCACGTTGCCGAGGGCAAGCGCCACAAGGAGCAGTATGACGCCTATGCCAATGGACAAAAACAGTGCGTCGCCCAGCGCGGTTCCGGCGTCGTGCGCCCTCCTTTCCGGGCGTATCCTCGGTATCTTCTCCTTGAGATAATTGCCGATGTTCGGATTGCCGAGAGCACCGATTATGCCAGCTGCGCTCATTATGAGTATGTATATGCCGTAGTCGTGCGGCTGCAGGAGCCTCGCGACTATTACGAACATGGCTGTGCTTATGACTATCCCTACGAACCTGCCTGACATCAGGAAAGATGCCGTCTTTGCAGTACGAACGCCGAGCGCCTCCGTGGCGTTACCGGATGCGGGGCCTTTATCATTCCTGTGCACATGCCTAGGCATTTGAGCCACCTCTAGAGCCCATGAACAGGAGGGTATATCTGCGCAGCAGGCGCACCGCGGATCCGGCGTACCTTATGCCGGATGTCGAGGCTGCAAGCCTGTCCAGGTCGCTTCTCTCGACAAGGTGCATTATGCCGATTATCGCGGGATACGCGAGCAGCATTATGGTGAAGCCTGCAACGAGCTCAAGCAGATGGCCGGGCAGCAGGAGAGCGGCGTATATCGGTATTGCGAGTATGAGGTTTGCAAGGAGAACCATCGACATGCGCCCGTAGCTCAGCTTGGCCTTAAGATCGCGCATGGATAGCCGTATGAAAAGAAGGTTTGAAGCTATGCTGCCTATGATGAAGACGGAAAGTATGACGCCGATAGTGTTAAGGTATGGGATGAGCACCGCCATGGAGGCGAGCTGTATGGACACCGACAGAAGGCTGTAATAAAGGTACTTTCTGGTCGCGCCCTCCGAGGTGATCAAGCTGCCGAGAAAAACGCCTATCATGCTTATCGCTGTCCCAAATGCTATGAGCGTGAGGTAAAGCGGCGCATAGGAGTACTTGCTGGATAGGAGTATGCCAAGGCCGGGGCTGGCCATGACCCCAATGTAGATTATGAGGGGCATCGAAAACAGCAGGGAGTACAGGATTATCTTGTTGAATGACGAGTTCCTTGCCGCACGGCTCTTGCGGCCGTGGCCGGCCCTTGAGAACACCGGCACAAGAAACGAGGAGGAGGTTGTGAATAGAGTTGTCGTGAGAGCAAGGCCCTTCAGCGCGGCGCTGTAGTTTCCCAGAATCGTTGCGCTCGCGAAGGCACCCAGAATTAGCACGGAGAGGTTCTGCGTTGCAAGCTTTGACAGGTTTATCAGTCCCAGGGGCACCGAGAAGCTGAAGGCATGCATGAACTCGCTGCGGGAGGGCATGCGCAGCGAGAAGCCCCTGTATCCTGAAGCTATACGCAGCGCATAGGATACGGCTGTTGCTGCGCCTATGACATACCCGAGGAGCATGCCGAGAAGGGCGCCGTCGACGCCGAGCCCGAGGTGCAGGAATGCGAGTATGGCCGCAAGCTGTATCAGGTCTATGACTAGGGTGATCACCGCAGCGGACGTCGGCCTTGAAAGGCCTATCAGGGCCATTATCGACGAGTTCTGCAGCATCATGAAGAATATCCACAGCGACGCCAGAATGAGCGACAGGGATGACACGCCGACGTTTCCGAAGAGGACGTTTGCCACAAGTCCGCTTAACCCTACGCCGGCGAGGGTGATCACCAGCGCTGCAGGAACCAGCAATGCGTATCCCGAGGACATGGTGCGCGATATTCCTTTTGCATTGTTGCTGCTGGAGAACCTTGAGAGGTTCCTGCTGAGATATGCCCCGACACCGAAGTTCTGCATCCCGCCTACTATGGCAGCGAAGCTTACTGCGAACACGTAGAATCCGTAGCTGCTTGGACCCAAGGACCTTGTAAGCACCACGAAGGTTAGGACGCTAACGATTATGGCAAAGACCTGGCCGAAGTAAAGGATGTAGGCCATCCTCGCAGCAGATGATGAAAGGCTCTCCTTCTTTGTTGCCATTGCAAGACCGGGACTTCTACTATGCTTTTTATTTGTTTGTATGGGAAAGTATAAAAGCAGCCATTCCGGCGCAATGAGGTTTTCATGAAGTCTTATTTTGCATTGCAGGCAGTACTCAAGGGAAGGCTTGCGGAACATGCACTCGCATTAGCAATTTATCTCGTCATTGCGCTGGCCATGTTCTGGAACCTTGCTGGAAATGCGGCGGGATCGCTCCCTAACAGCGCAGGATCCTCGTACCAGAGCGCGTGGGGCCTGTGGTGGGTCAACTATGCCACGTTCGTGCTCCACCAGAATCCCTACTTCACAAGCTATATCCTTTACCCCATAGGCGCGAACCTGAATGCGCAGGCGCTTGCCCCGATAGCAGCGTTCCTTACCTGGCCTTTGCAGCAGATAGGCGTCGCCTTCGCATACAACGTCCTCCTCTTCTTGGGATTCGCACTCTCCGGGCTTTTCATGTACATGCTTGCAAAATACATTACAGGAAACAGGTACGCCGCGTTCATTGCCGGGCTCATCTTCGCGTTCGCCCCTGCGCACATAGCGCAGTCGTATACAGGCCTGCAGTGGACAAGCGTAGAGTTCATGCCCCTTTTCGTGCTCCTTATGCTTATGACTATACGGGAGACGAGGCACAGGTATTTTTATGCCGTGCTTTCTGGAGCCAGTTTCTTCATGGTAACGTTCTTCGGGGACATTCAGCAGGGGGCGATGATGCTTTTCTTCGCGATCCTGGCACTTGCCATTCTTCTCTTCGCCGAAAGGAGGCTCTTCGACAGGAATACTGTGTATGCGCTGGCCATCATGACTGCGGTAGCTGCACTCATGTGTGCGCCACTCCTTGCGCTGATGGCAACTGCGCCGGGGCAGGGCGGAGTGCAGCAGGCGCAGCTCAGCAGCATACCGCGCGGCATGCTATTCAGCGACACGCTCGCGTCGTTCTTCCTACCCAGCTACTACAACGGCATTCTGGGCGGGTCTGCGGCGTACTACAATAGCACCTATGGACTGAATTATACTGGGATCCCCACACTATCGGCTGCAAGCAGGAAGGTGGCGTATCTAGGTTATACTGCCATGGCGCTTGCCGCCGTAGGCATAGCCTTCTCGTTTAAGAGGGAGCGCAAGCAGCTTGCGCTCTGGTCTGCAGTGCTGGTTGTGTTCGCATTGCTCGCGCTCGGACCGGTGCTGCAGATTACCGGCGCGGTCAGCGGTTCCCATGGCCCGGTGTACATAGGCATGAACGTTTCCAACGGCAACGTATCCGGCATGCCGATGCCATACCTGCTTTACAGCTATGTCCCCGTGATAAACTCGGTGACCCAGCCGGGGGCATTCGACATCGTGGCGGAGATGGCCCTCGCAATGCTGGCCGCGATCGGAGTTGGTCACCTGATAAAGACGGAGGCCATAGGCGGCAAGGGCCTTGCCTTTGCCGTGGCCCTTTCACTGCTTATACTTATAGAATACAACGGCATGCCTCTGTCTGGGACGTCTGCGGCTCGGCTGACATCCAGCGCAGCGGTGCCTGCGGGGTTCGCTGCCCTGGGCAACTTCAGCGGCAATTACTCAGTTCTGTCATTGCCCGCACTGCCTGCGCAGAACGGGAGCTTCGGGTATCCGGGCACTGCCATGCTATACTCTACGGCATCAAAGAAGCCCCTGGTCGGAGGCTACTCCGCAATCATGAACGCATCGCAGCAGACAGCCCTAGAGACTATTCCGCTTGTAGTTCAGACCACGTACCTGCAGGGAAGGCAGGGATTCCTTTACCCGTACCCGATAAACGAGAACTACAGCAACCTCACGCTCCTGCTGCTTGACGAGTATGGCACTGGCATAGTTTCCATGCAGAACGGCGCGTTTTCGCCAAACGACTCCGCGAGCCTGAGGAACTATCTGGAGAGCATTTTCGGAGCGCCGTGGTACTCCGATAACGGCACGACAATGTTTCAGACAGGCGGCGCCATAAGCAGGCACATCGCTGTCGGGCTTGACGCGTACACTGTGGGGACATGGACGCCCGGGTACATATTCTGTGCGCAGCAGTGCAACTCCCAGTTCGCAACGATGTGGTGGGGCGGAAATCCGCGCGGCGTATACGTTTACTCGTACAGGAATGGCAGCATTGCGATGGGTACCGATGCGCTGTCGTACTATGGAACTGCCAATGTTGCAGTAATAGACAATGGCAGGCTTGCGGGCTTTATCAACGCGACCAACAACACAATTGCAAGGCAGAGGTTCAGCGTTACGCTGAACGTCACGCGGGGCCTCAACCAAGTGATACTGTACGAGCCCAACTCTACCATTGGACAGCAGAATCCGAATTACGCGCAATACCCGTACTTCAACTTCGGGATTTACAACATGACAGTTACGTACGCGAACGACACGACGACATGAGTTTGCTTATAAGTCTTTGGGTGCTGGATATTTATACCAGTGGGTGCATACTATAGTGCGAAGAAGGAATTTCAGTTTAAGTACAGCATTACAGCTTATTCTTAAAATGATAAAAACAGCAAGACGAAAAGTACAGCGATCTAACATTGATTTCGGGCTAGCGCAATGCGAAGCCAGCTTTTGAGATTCGACTGCTTTTGATTTGTTGAAATTCCTCTTCTCATAATTTAATACCAGGAGAATTCCCCCAACCTCGTTGGGGGTTGTCTGGTATCTAATACTAAAGTCCTATCCCTAATATAAACGTATATATTTTATCTACCTATCAAGCTCGTGGAACTTACCGCGAAGATAGAGATATTTCCCACGCCCGCACAAAAAGATACGCTATGGAAACTGTCGGAACGCTGCAGGCTGCTGTACAACTTCGCACTGAAGGAACGGATGGACGCGTTCAAGGACAACGTCAAGATAGGCTACCTAGAACAGCAAAACGATCTTCCGCGAATAAAGAAGAGGTATCCGCAATACGCATGGGTCCATTCAAAGGTGCTACAGGGCACACTCCGGCACCTCGATACGGCATACGGATCGTACAACGCGCTGAAAAAGAACGGAGACAAGGCGGCGAGGCCGCCGAGATACAAGGGAAGGGGCGAGTTCGCCACAATGACCTACAACCAGTCGGGATTCAAAATAAGGGACAGCAGGATAACACTTTCGCAGTTCTGCAACAACACTGCGCTTGCATTCGAGATACCGAAAAAGTACGTATTCGATAAGGTGCTTGAGGTGTCAATGTCGTCAAGGCACGGCAGGTACTTCCTGTCGGTAGTATATCAATTCAGGGAGAAGGAGTACGTGGACAACGGCAGGTACATTGCGATAGATTTGGGGGTGAGCAACATAATCACATCGGTAAATACCGAGGCAAAGTCCCTGCAGGTCAGGAACAAGAGGCCGGATACCTACTGGGAGAAAAGGATCGAGAGCATACAGGCAAGGAAATCACACTGCAGAAAGGGAAGCAGGAAGTACAAAAACTCCACAAGCACGAACTTTGGATGAGGAACAAGTCTGCAAACCAGATAAGGGACTTTCAGCACAAGGTATCCGATAAACTCGTAAGGAACACAAAGGCGAATACCATAATAATCGGAGACCTCTCACCGAAACAGATGGTCATGAAGGATTATGCTTCGAAATATGCCAAGGGCCTGCACAGGTCGCTCCAGAACACAGGCACGATTGGCAGATTCGCCGGTTTCCTCAAATACAAGGCAAAGAAGATGGGGAAGAAGGTTGAGGAGATAAGCGAAAAGGACACGACAAAGATGTGCTCTGCATGCGGAAAGATGCACGGCATGAAACTGTCGGACAGGATTATGGAGTGTGATTGTGGAAACCATATCGACAGGGACATAAACTCTGCGATAAACATAATGAACGGGTTCCTATCACAGAATGCCCTAGTGGCGGGGCTGAGCGCATTTGCGCTCAAACTGCGACAAACAGGCCTGCTGAATGACAATGACGGCAGTGCGCTCGCGGAAGTACCTTATGCGGGCGGGGATACCGCCGGCTTCGCCGGCGGAGAGGACCCGCCCGTGCGTGGGGTTTATAAGGGGCGAAGCCCCTTATGTCATTACATAGACTTGCAGCAACAGCGTATCGCGCTTTGTAGAAAAGGCTTAAATACTCTATTGCAGCAGAAGGTATCAGGGAAGACCAAACGATGGGGGATAGAATGGAAACAAATGAGTTAGTAGAAGGTGGAACGTACGACGTTCGTTTGAACGCAAGGAACCCTAAGGGAGAGGGGATAGGCAGGATAAACGACATCGTTGTGTTTGTGCGCAATGCGCACACGAGGATTGGGAAGACGCACCGCGTAAAGATAACAAAGCTTTACAGGACATTCGCGTACGCCGAACTCGCAGAAATGATGGGTGGCAGTAAGTATTTTATAGGTAATGGTAGCCAAATAGTATAGACCTGTTTATTTTATTTTGAAATTTTTATTTTATGCGACATTATGGCACAAGAACGGCCAGCAGTCGTTCTTGCATTTAGGGGCAGTGGCCCGGATAGATTTGAGGAAGGGATTTTATGGATTACAAAGAATTCTCTGAGAGTGTGAAGCATGGCACGACTACGCTCGGCCTTGTGTGCAGCGACGGCGTGGTCATGGGGTCTGACGTAAGAGCGACAGGAGGGACTTACATATTCAGCTCTGAAGCGGTCAAGATACACAAGATAAACAACGAGCTCGGGGTCACCATAGCCGGCGGCGTTGGAGACGCGGAGTACCTTGTAAAGATACTGAAGGTGCAGAGCGAGATATACGGCATGAATGAGGGTAAGCTGATGACGCCGAAGGCAGCGACTTCGATAATATCGCTCATAATGCAGGAGAACAAGATGATGCCATTTTACGTTGAGCTCATATTGGGGGGCCTGAACAACGGAGTCCCAGAAGTTTACAGCGTGGACCCGGTAGGGGGCCATATAAAGGAATCGAAGTTCACCTCCACTGGAAGCGGATCCATAGCTGCTACAGGCTACATAGAGGGGGTCTACCAGGAGGGCATGAGCACGCAGGAGGCCGCAAGGCACATAGCGAAGGCGCTGAAGATAGCGATGAAGCGCGACTCCGCAACAGGCGACGGGATACGCATGGTCTCGATAACGAAGAAGGGTTACAAGGAGTACGGCAAGGATGAGATAGAGAAACTGCTTAAGTAAATACGACCTACGGCGCGTTTTCAAGGTTGCATTCATTGGAATGAGCCGATAGTCTAATCAGCCAGTGATTCATTGGAGAACGAAGTGCGGGAGAACAACAAGGACATAAAGGAGAGGATAAAGGAGCTCATGCCTGCGGAAGCGGGCCTGTCAAACATAGAGTTCGAGGGCCCGGACGTTGCCGTGTACGTTAAGGATATAGCCTACGTGTACAACGACGAGAGCATAATAAGGAACATCTCCTCCTCGATAAAGAAGAGGCTCATAGTCAGGAGCGATGAGGCGAAGCTCACCGATGAGGAATCTGCGCTAAGTGCGATAATGAGCATCGTGCCCAAGGATGCCGGCGTGACAGAAGACAACATACACTTCGACAGGCAGTTCTCGCAGGTCTACATAGAGGCCATGAAGCCCGGCCTTGTCATAGGCAAGGGCGGAAGCACGCTCATAAGGATCATATCGGAGACAAAGTGGGTGCCAAAGGTATTGCGCATACCCACCATGAACAGCGACGTGATAAAGGGGGTCAGGAGCCTTGTTGTCAAGGAGAGCGATTTCAGGAAGAAGTTCCTTTCCTCGCTTGGCAAGAAGATAAACCAGCCAATGGTGAAGAGCGAGTGGGTAAAGGCAACGGCGCTTGGCGGCTTCCGCGAGGTGGGCAGATCGTGCCTGCTGCTTGAGACCAACCATTCGAAGATTCTCATAGACTGCGGCATAAGCCCCGAGCCAGGCATAAAGGGATTCGACACCACTGCCACGGAGAACAAGGCGTTCCCCTATCTTGACGGAGCGAACATAACGATAAACGACCTCGATGCCGTAGTGCTCACGCACGCGCACATGGACCACATAGGCTTCGTGCCTTATCTCTTCAAGTTCGGCTACAGCGGCCCGGTATACTGCACGCCGCCCAGCAGGGATCTTGCCGCGCTTTCATTGTACGACTACAACAAGCTTGTTACTAGATCGGGGGGCACGCCGCTCTACGGCGAGAAGGACATCAAGACGATGCTCATGCACATGGTACCCCGGGACTTCGGCGAGGTAACCAACATAACGGACGAGATAAAGCTTACGTACCACAACGCAGGGCACATACTGGGGAGCAGCACTGTGCACCTTCACATAGGCGAGGGCCTGTACAACATAGTGCATACGGGGGACATGAAGTATGGTTTCACGAGGCTGTTTGACCAGGCTGAGACAAAGTACCCGAGGATAGACGCGCTGTTCATGGAGAGCACGTACGGAGGGCCCAGGGACATGGGCTCCGACAGGCAGCACGGGGAGGAGGACCTCATGACCTTCATAAAGAAGGTGACAAGCGAGGGCGGCAAGGTGATGATACCGCTTTTCGCCATAGGAAGAGCGCAGGAGCTGCAGCTTGTCCTTGAGAGCTATATGAATAATCCGGCGTACAAGATGGAGGTTCCCGTGTTCCTCGACGGCATGATACTCGAGGCCAGCGCCATACACACCGCTTATCCGGAGTACCTGAAGATGGGCCTTAGGCACAGGATACTCAACAACAACTCCCCATTCGAGAGCGAGATATTCGAGATAGCGAAGGGGGAGCGCAGCGAGATAGCGGATAAGGGGCCCGCGGTAATACTCGCAAGCGGCGGAATGATGAACGGCGGAACGAGCCTGGAGTACTTCAAGCTCCTTGCAGATAATCCGAAGAACGCGCTTGTGTTCGTCGGTTACAACAGCGCAGGCTCGTTTGGAAGGAGGGTGCAGAACGGATTGAAGGAGACGGCATTGCCGGGGGAGGACGGAAAGCTTGAGCCGATGAAGATAAACATGCAGGTCAAGACAATGGACATGTTCTCAGGCCACAGCAACAGGCCGCAGCTTATGAGCTTTGTCGAGCATCTCAGGCCGCAGGCGAAGAAGATTTACACGATGCATGGGGAGGAGAGCAAGTGCGACGACCTCGCGAGGACGCTGAGCAGCAGGTTCAGGGTGGAGGGCCGCGCACCTATGAACCTCGACAGCATACGCTTCAAGTGAGGCCATGAAACGCCCCGCAGTAGGCGTGTCCTGCATAATAGTCAAGGAGGACATGATCCTGCTCGGCAAGAGGAAGAGCACGCTTGGCAAGGACACATGGGCATTTCCAGGAGGGCATCTCGAGCTGAGTGAGGAGCCTGAGAAAGCTGCGGTAAGGGAGACCCTCGAGGAAACGGGGCTCGCTGTCCGCAATCCGAGATTCGGCGCCATGACGAACGACATCTTTGCCGACATGGGGAGGCACTACATAACGCTGCACTACGTATGTAAGTACGAGTTAGGAGAACCGAGGGTCATGGAGCCGGAGAAGTGCGAGAAGTGGGAGTGGTTCCGATGGGACTCGCTTCCTGAACCGCTGTTCCCGCCTGTACGCAACCTGGTGAAGCAGGGCTTCAGCCCTTTTGATCTGGTCTGACACAGAGGATGCGAATACATCCCGCATAGCCTTTATATGTTTTCCATTCAATAAATAGCTTAGTTTCGGTGCAGTGATGGATTTTCAGCCGGGCCCTGGCGCAGAGGATTTGAATAGGGAGGGATTCCTAAGGTCAAACAAAGCAAATCTCATTGTGCTCCTCGCATATCTCTTTATAGCGCTCATAATTTTCTGGCCCATGACGGCCAACATCGCCGGAACTGTCGCGGGCACCGGAGGGGATCCGTACCAGAGCATGTGGAACCTGTGGTGGGTCCCTTACTCTTTATTCACATTGCACCAGAGCTTCTGGACGACAAACATGGTCTTCTGGCCCGTAGGCGCGAACCTGATATATCAGACGCTCATGCCGCTGGGCGCAATTCTTGTATCTCCGTTCCAGTCCGTGAGCCCGATGCTCGCATACAACATGCTGTTCTTCATTGGGATAGTGATCTCGGGATTCGGCATGTACGTGCTTTCCGATTACATAGTAAGGAACAGGTACGCAGCGTTCATCGCAGGGATCATATTCGCGTTCAGCGCTTTCCACATCGCCCAGGCGTATGGCCACCTAGATTATGCGAATATCGGTTTCGTGCCCCTGTCGATATACATGCTCCTGCGCGCCATAAACAGGGATTACATCAGGGTGAGGTACGGAAAATACGCGACTGCGGCAGCCCTCTCATTGCTCTTTGTCCTGTGCATCTCAATTGGCGAGCTTGAGCAGGGTTTGATACTTGTCATGGCCATGGTGTTGATAACCCTGGGTTATGCCGTAAGCAGAAGCCAGAGGGCCAAGGTGCTCAACGCGGAGTTCGCTTCCCTGGCTGTCGTGTTCATAGTAGTCACTTTCGTGCTTGGGTCCTGGATGTTCATACCTGTAATCAACGGGCTTTCTACGTCGACAGTAAACCAGCTGAATGACGTATACCACAATGCCATCTGGAGCGACGACATAGTATCGTTCTTCCTGCCCAGCTATTACAACGGCGTATTCAACGGTGCTGCGCAGTCGTACATCAGTATATACCACCAGGATGCAGGGGAGACTACTTCCTACATAGGCTACGTGGCGCTTGCGCTATGCGCATACGGGGTATACCGTGCAGGCAGGCAGACCTATCTGTGGATTGCCCTAGGAGTCATATTCTTCCTTCTGGCGCTCGGCCCGTACCTCCTGATCAACAACAACGTGACCGGCGTGCCTGGGCCGTACATGATAATAAAGGCCATACCGATACTGAATGTGATCAGGGAGCCGGGGCGCTTCGACCTCATAGTCTCGGTTGCGGTCGCAATCCTCGCAGCGTTCGGGGCCAAGGCGCTCTTCGAGAGGATGCAGGGCAGCATGGGCGCGATCAACGGCAGGAAGCTGCTCGGTGCGGCAGCAGTCATTTCCATTCTCATACTGCTGGAGACCGCTGCCCCTCCGCTTTCCGGGTCGCTTGCTGCGAACATCACCACCACCCCGAATGTGTCGTCGCTGTACAAGTACCTTGGCAATGAAAGCGCCAGTTTCTCTGTACTGCAGCTGCCCATACTTCCTGACCAGTACAGCACGCAGCCAGGCCTTTACCCTGGAGAGGCGATGTTCTCCACCATATACACGCACAAGCCCGTGCTTGGCGGCTACCTGACAAGGGAGAATGTAACGCAGGAGTCCACGCTGTACAACATACCAATGGTGATAGACACCTTTGACATGGAGATCGGCCTCGCGCCAGGATATTTCTCCGTGATAAACCAGAGCTACGTGAACCAGACGCTGCTCGCCCTTTACCTCTACAATGCAACAGTAGTCACCTTGGACAAAAGCGCGTACAACGGCACGACGCTGCCTGCGGTGGCGCGGTACATGGAGGGCATCTTCGGCGCGCCCCCGTACAGTTTTTCCAATGATTCGATAGTCGGATGGAGCACGGTGAACGCCGTAAGCAGCGCCGCATTCAAGAGCTATGTTGCATTCCCAAGCGTGTCCGAGTGGAATGCGAGCAGGTACAGAATCAACGGCACCAACGTCACTCTGTGGAAGCCCGCGGGGGATGGACTGGTACTGGCATATGCGCCTTACCTCAACGGCAATTACAACTCTGCATCGTACTCGGTCAATACCATAATAACCGTTTCAGCTGTTTCTTTGGGAGGGGCATCACAGCTCGGGATAGGAAGGATCACGAACTCCGGAATAACAAGGATAGCGCTTCTCAACATCAGTGGCGGCATTAGGGATTACAGCTTTGCAGCAAGCCTTTCGCCAGGGGATTATGGCAACGGCCTTGTATTCCAGCTCGGCGGGAATGGGCAGCAGAGCTCTGCGGCCGGGATAACTGGGATAAGATTCTCCCTGGGCACCAACTAAGGTCTGATCAGAAGAAGCGCAGGCGCTTCCTGTGGGACTTGCCCCAGAAGCATTTTATTGAGTCGCTGGTAGAGCCGTTGGCCTGGTGCCCGTAAATAAGCATGTAGTTCTTCGCGTTCATCCTTCGGGCGTAGATCTTGGCTTCAGAGTCCACGCTTTCGCCGCTGCCGTCGTGCTTGCCCACCCTGACGCCGACCACCCCGTAATACAGGCCCAGTGACCTGCGGACCTTGTCAGAGCTTGAGAGCGCAACAACGGTGGAGTCGGGGCGCATCCCGGAAAGCATGCGCACCGTGGTGCCGGAATGCGTCGGCACGAATATGATGTCCATGTCGCACGTATGGGATATGCCCGCTGCGGCAGCAGCTATGCCCTCATGCCCGCTGCTGGCGCTTTTCTGCGGCGTAAAATTGCTTGGCATCTCCTGTTCAGTATATGAGAGTATGTTCGAGAGCGCGGTCACTGCCTCTACAGGATGATTGCCTATGGCTGTCTCGCCGCTGAGCATTACGCAGTCGACGCCGGACTTGACTGCGTTGGCCACGTCTGTCATCTCGGCGCGGGTAGGAGTGCGGTTGTTCAACATGCTCTCCAGCATCTGCGTGGCGACTATCACGGGTTTCTTCGCGCTCCTGCATACGCGTATTATCCTGTCCTGCATGAGGGGCACCTTGCTGTAGTCTATGTTGAGCGCCATGTCGCCCCTTGCTATCATTATACCATCTGACGCCTCGGCTATGCCCTCTATGCCGTCTATCGCCTCCTGGCGCTCTATCTTTGATATGACGCCCATGCCGTCGACGACCTTCCTTATCCTTGCGATGTCCTTCGCTGACTTGACGAACGACAGGGCTATGAAGTCGAGGTCGTTCTCCATGGCGAACTTGGCGAACTTCATGTCCTCTCCGGTCGGGGGCTCGGCATTTATCGAGGATCCCTTGACATTTATGCCCTTCCTGCTCCCTATGGCCCCGTCCTGCATTGCCTTGCAGATTATCCTGCCTTTCGACAGCTCCGTTACTAGGAGTTTTGGCTCTCCGTCGCCTATGGAGATCTCGGATTCTTTTCTCATGCCCTTGTACATGTCAAAATCGGTTGGCACCTCCGACCCCCTTGCCTTCTTTGAGTAGCACAGGACGACGCGCTGGCCCTTCCTTATCGGGATTTCGCGCTCGAGCCTCGATACCCGTATCTTAGGACCCGGAAGGTCCGCGAGTATTGCGACCTCCCTGCCTATTTCCCTCGACAGTTTTCTAATCTTGCGTATTGCGGCGAGCTTTTCCTCTAACGCGCCGTGCGAGAAGTTCAGGCGTATTATGTCAACCTGCTTTAGGATTTCGCGCAGTTTCCTGTCGTCTGCTATGCTGGGCCCGTACGTCACAATTATCTTTGTCCTAGGCATTGATACCATCTGCCGCCGCATCTATTTTTCAGGCAAGGTATTTAAGGCTCATGTAGGGGTAAGTTGTTTGGCGATTCCGCTGTCAGTCGGCTTTCGCCAGTATCATGCCGCGCCCTGGGCCGTAGTTTGTATCGAAGGCAACGGTGTAATACACAAGCGTGCCTATGGGCGCGTTGGGAACACTGAAATCCAATGTCACATAATCATAGCCTACCAGGGAGAAGTTATTTAGCTGGGCCAGGGAATGCGACGAGTAATTGGCAGTTGTGTAGTTCAGCCCTGTGTAGTTATCGTGCCTTGCTATGTACCTGGTAAATTGATAGTAGGTTGCATTGATGATGCGGATGCCTTGGCATCCTGGCATGCTCTGCAGGCTCTGGTTGTACAATATACTAGCCTTGTCCCAAGGCACTATTACTGGGATTGGATGCAGAGCACACTTTACCGATACATTCGATATGTTTAGGGCGGGGTAGCCGTAATCATGGAAGGATAACAGCATATTTCCTTTTGATGTAAGGGCTGACGTTAATGGCAATGCCGGGCTGACATAGACTGCACCGGAGAGCGTGGTGTTTCCTACATTCACGCTTATGTTGTGGTTCCCTAGCCCCAGATGCGTGTTATATGATATTAGGTCATTGTAATACCTCGTGAACTGCGTTTTGTTGTTGTCAACGTAAAGCGTTATGCTTGGACTTGCCAGGTTGAGATTCCCGAGGTTCAGTAGCAGGGTGTTGTTTGCGTAATAAGAGAGGTCTATGTTTGGGGTTATGCTCACATTGTAGAATATCTGGGATAGTTCGTAACCCAGATACTGCACAAGGGCTAGTTTATAGAACATGCGATTAAGGGAAGAGGCATTTTCACGCGGAAGGCCGTATGGGCCGGCGGCGTCGCCCATGAGGGACAGAACGCCGGTGCTCATCTGTGCAGGGCTTGACAAATCAAAGTAATTGCCGTTCAACGGGCCTGTCTCCGAGAGGAGTGGTGCGAGGCCCGTATATTGCCCGGTATCCAGCCCCACGCCAGGTTGGGGGGTAGTTGTAATGGCTACCAGTTCGCCTTTGAAGATCCCTGTCTTGTATAAGCTGGCGAGAGCTTCTGCGCCTGAGAGGACGCCCAGACCGGATAGCTTAAGTTCGTACACTGACTGAAGCGGGGTCGTGTTTTCTGGTATGCCAAGCTGCCTTTCCACTGTGCGGTTTATTGCGGCGTCGCCGTCGGGTTTATTGTTGTTTGACTCTAACAGGACATAGCTGCTGAATAGGTTGGAGCCTGCCCGTCCGAAGTACCCAATGTTGAGCAGTTCCTCAAGCTCTATTGCCCTAGCGTAATTGCTGTAGGCGTACCAGTCGCTTCCTTGCGCAAGCATATCGGAGAGAGCAGTGTCTTGTATTCCGGTATATCCTTGCTGATTCGCGATTGCGCTAACGGAGAGCGCATCTGAGATGTTTCCGTATGGGCCCGAAATGCCTACGAGGCCATTATATAGTGAGGTGTAGCTCGCGTTTGAGACTGCGTCTGAGCCTAACGCCGAGTAGAATGCGCTGCTGTTCATGAGCAGGTACCTGACATTTGAACCGTAGAGCAGTATCTTGCTGTTGAGCGAGGCGAGGGCAAGGCTGTTGTCTTGCGCGGTCTTGGCTGCTGGCCAAGTTAGGAACAGGTATGCTGCCGCTGCGCAGATGACGAGTATGACAATTATTCCGTATGTCGGTCTTTTTGCCAGCATCACGTATAGATTCAAAGAGAGGTATAATAAGGCTTGTTGCGCGGCGCGTAGGTATAGGAATTTATAGTTTTCCTGCGGAGTAATAGCGTGATTATGATGTACGCAGCATGGAGCATAGGCGAACCTGCGCCTGAGATAAAGGCGAAGGCGTGGTTCCCGGAAACAGGGAAGATAAGCGAGTTCAAGCTCTCGGGACAGAAAGGGAAATGGGTCATACTTACCTTCTACCCTGGCGACTTCACCTTCGTCTGCGCAACTGACATAGAAGCGTTCATGTCGAGCTACGAGGAATTCAGGAAGAACGGCGCGGAGATAGTGGCCATAAGCACTGACAGCGTATTCTCGCACAAGGCCTGGAGCGAGACCTCTCCGAGGGTGAAGGAAAGCAAGATACCCCTCATTGAGGACTTCAACAAGAAGATAAGCACCGATTACGGATTCCTCAATTCGGAAACAGGAGCAGCGCGGAGGGGCAGCGTTATAATAGACCCGGATGGCGTGGTACAGTACGCGGCGATACACAACGACGCCCTCGGAAAGGATGTTGACCACATATTCACCTCCTTCATGGCCCTGAAGTATGTAAGGGACACCCCGGCAGCAGAGGGCCACGTCTGCGCGATACCTGCAAATTGGCGCATAGGCAAGCGCGCGCTTGACATAGACGTAGTGAAAGACATAGGCAAGCTGTGACCATGAAAAGGGTAATGGCCTTCGGCTCTTTCGACATACTGCATCCGGGGCACATTGACTATCTAAGCAAGGCAAAGGGGCTGGGCGACTTCCTGATAGTGGTTGTCGCTAGGTCCGAGAGCATAAGGAAGCTCAAGGGCAGGATGCCGTTCTTCGATGAGAGGGACAGGCTGCGCACCATAAGGTCGCTCGGGATTGTGGATAAGGCGGTCTTGGGCAACCGCATGGGGAATCCGGAGGACAGGTATGGGGTACTGAGGAAGTACAGGCCTGATGTGGTGGTCTTTGGCTACGACCAGAGGATTGACGTTTCAAGTGTCAGGAACTGGCTCAGGAGGAACGGGATAAAGGCCAGGGTAGTGAAGCTGCGTGCTGGGCTTATGACGCATAAGTACAAAAGCTCCAAGATAAGGAGGGCTCTTGAGGCTTAGATCAGCCGCTCTTGCTCGTCAGGGTATTGAGCTCGCATTCCCTGCAGTTCCTGTTCACGCACCCTGCGTCTATCGAGTAAAGGTCGACTCCCAATTGCTTGCTGCTGCGTATGAAGTCCTCGAATATCCTGCCCTTGTCCGTGAGGGAGTAGCTCGTGTGCACGGCCCCGTGTTTTTTTGTTTCGACCTTTTGTATGACCTGCGCCATTGAAAGGTCAGAGAGTATGTTGCTCAGGGCGCGGGGGGTTACCCCGTTCAGGCGCTTGAGCATGTAATTGAACTGAGCCTTCCTTTCCGAGGACAAAATCTCCATCACGTCTATGGTCCATCTCTTCCCCAGTATGTGGATTAGCGAAAGGGTCTTGCACTTGAAATACAGTCTCTTCTGGGGTTTCTCGCGCGCAGGCATTTTATCGCATCGTCTATTACTGGATATAGATTTTTATATCTTGCTCACTGGTCCTTTATGGATTCCAGCAGGCTGAGTATGTTCCATATGACGGTGATCGCGGAAGGGGGCAGGTTTATGTCGTTGCTTACCTCGTCTATCTTGTACGTCGCGCCAGAGGCCCGTACCGAATAGCTCTCTTTGGCATCGAGGGACTTCCTCGCCTCGTCCAGCGCCGCCTTTACGTTCCTAGGCACGCTGTTGTCGTTCAGCAATACCTCTATCTGCTGCCTTACCTGAGCTATCGTTTCGTCTATATTCTTGTCATCTGCCATGCAATCACTTTTTCGGGCCCGGCGGGATTCTCAAACCAGTTTTTGAACCCGCGACCATCAGATTAGAAGTCTGCCGCTCTATCCAAGCTGAGCTACGGGCCCTCGCTGATTATTATACCGAAGTAATCTTTAATGGTTTGCATCATTCTTAAACCTATCTCATCAAAGCTTTTACCCTTGAGCTCCGACACCTTTTCGATAACCCTGGATGCGTCTGCTGGAACCCTGCCAACTAGGGGCGCGTCGGTCTCTGCGACGAGGCTCTCCGCGTCAACCGCCTTTATCACGCGCCTCAGCCTGCCAGAATCGAGCGGCGGTATCGAAATTAGGTATCCGTGCTTCTCAGCCATTTTTGCATCGTCCTCGCTGCCTCCGAAGAAATGGAACATCGCCTTCTCGATGCCTTTCTCCTCGAGGGTCTTCAGGCACTCACCGAACATTCCCCTTGAATGTATCACAGCGGGAATGCTGAGCCTCTGTGCGATGTCCAGTTGCGCGGAGAATAGGCGCACCTGATCCTCAATGCTTATCTTATCCACGGCCTTGGTGTCCAGGCCGATCTCGCCTATCCCGACTATCTTCCGGTTCGCTTTTGCCATGCCTTCAAGGCTGTCCATCAGTTCCTGGCTGTGAAGCGTCTCTTCCGGCCCTATCCCTATGGTAGCAAAGACATCGTCTATGCGGGTCAGCCCCGAAGCGATGGCATTCGATTTGATGCTCCAGCCCGAGGTTATGATTGCGGCAACGCCATTCTTCTTTGATTCAGACACGATGGCATCCGGATTATCGAATAGCTCAAGATGGCAGTGGGCATCGACTACGACCCCAACAGTACGGCTTTCTTTCATTTGCACCACTGATGAACATCTAAAACGCACACAAGCCTTATATATTGTTATACAGGATAAGATACGATGTTATGCCATCTTCAAAGTCGAGGACGAGGCCTAAAGCGCAGGGGCAGCGGCTCGTGTATATAGCAATGGCCCTGAGCATCGCGGCCGTGGTGATTTCCGCATTGAGCTATGCGAATCCTAGAACAGTCTACGTAAACAAGATCGGAATGGTTTACTCGAACGGCACCGCGACCGTGAACCTGACGGGCTACAACATCTCCGGCCAACTGATAACGCCATTGTATTACCTTCGGAGTTATCCTCCGATAAACGCCTCAGGAAGCCCGGGCAACACGCTGCAGGGCCTGAATGCGCAGCTTAACGCTTCGGACCTTGCGGTGATAAACGGTGCACCGGACTCGTACTTCGAGAAAGCCGGTGAGATGTACCTCAACAGGAGCCTTGCGAACAGCGTAGGCACCACCGTTAAGAAGGTTCCCACATTCATAGTCAATGGAAAGCCCAGCGTGCTGTACTTGGGATCGATAACGTGCATATTCTGCGGGGAGAACAGGTGGGCGATGGCCCTGGCGTTGTCCCGCTTCGGGAACTTCTCTACGCTGTTCACAGGATACAGCGCCCTTGGAGACAGCGACGTACCCACCATATACTGGTCTCCTTCGGAGTACAACGCATCGAGCATGGACCTTGGATCTTTCTACAGCAGCGATTACATAAACTTCATAGCCTTCGAGAGCAGCGACCCGATAACCCTTGGGTTCGACATACAGCCTCTGAGCGTTATGCAGCAGATAGTCAACCAGAGCGGCAACTCCGTATACATGGCCGCATTTGATTACATCATGCAGATAAACAACTTCCAGGGAACACCTTACACCATATGGGGCTCATCGCAGGTTCCTGGAGCAGACGCCGTAGATTTTGGAAACAGCACCGCGACTGCGCCGCGGCCGCTCGCGAACTGGACGCATGCGCAGGTGTTCTCGCTGCTGAAGAACCCTAACTCGCAGTTCGCATGGACAGAATACGCGGCAGCTGACCTTTACATAGCAATGACGTGCGCCTCGATAAACAACACGGCCCCGGTGTGCCAACTCCCTGCAATCTCGCAGATAGAGAGGGCAAACGGCTACTGAGGGCTGTGTTTCCCGTTTATAAGACAGTTCAGTCCCAGGCAAGCTCGCCGCGGTGCTTGTACTCTGTAACGCGCGTCTCGAAGAAGTTCTTCTCCTTCTTGAGGTCTACTATCTCGCTCATCCATGGGAAGGGATTCTCAGAGCCGTAGGCCTTTGCCAGGCCTATGCGCTCAAGGCGGCGGTCGCCTATGTACTGCATGTACTCCTTTATCATCTCTGCGTTGAGGCCCATTATGCCCCTCGGAAGGCAGTCCTTTGCGTACATGACCTCTAGCTCGACGCCCTTCTTTATCGAGTCTGTGACTTCGGCCTTGAACTTGTCCGTCCATATCTCCGGGTTCTCCTGCACTATGGTGTTTATCAGGTCGCTTCCGAAAGCGAGATGCACCGTCTCGTCGCGGAGTATGTACTGGAACTGCTCGCCGACTCCTACCATCTTGTTGCTGCGCAACAGCGACAGCATCATCGCGAATCCCGCGTAGAAGAATATGCCCTCCATGATGACGTAGTAGCCGACTAGGTCGTACACAAACCTCTGCATGTTATCGATGCCGACAGTCGTGAAGTTAGGGTCGAGGATTGATTTCGTCAGATCGACAACGTAATCGTCCTTGGCCTTTATGCTGGGTATGTTCACGTACATGTTGTAGACTTCATCAGGATCAAGGCCCAGAGAGTCGCAACAGTATATGAATGTCTCGGTGTGCACCGCCTCCTCGTATGCCTGGCGCAGGAGGTACTGCCTTGATTCGGGATTGGTCAGATGCCTGTAAATCGACAGCACTATGTTGTTCGCCGTCAGGCTCTCCGCCGTGGAGAAGAACCCTAGGTTCCACATAATCATGCGCTTCTCGTCCTCGTTGAGTCCGTCCTTCTTTTTCCAGAGCTCTATGTCCTGCTGCATGGGTATCTCTTCTGGAACCCAGTTGTTGTTCACCCCGTTCTTGTAGTGCGTCCTTGCCCATTCGTATTTTATCGGGAGTATCTTGTTCGGGTCTACCTCTGATGCGTTCAGCATTTGTTTCATGTTATCACCCTAACCGCTTACTGGCAGGCCTCGCACGTCGGGTCATCCATCGGATTACCGGTAACCTTGCAGACCTTGCCCTCTATGATCGCCTCGCCATGCCCTGCCGGCGGCGCTCCTTCCGGCCGCGGCGCAGTCGCCTGTTCCGCTACTGTGATGTTCACATCTGCAACGGGGGTGGATTCCTGCTGCACCTGCACCTCGACCTCGCCGCTGCCGGTACTCAGATCCACGGTCTTCGCCTTGTTGGTTATCTCAAGAGTGCTTTTCTCTATGGAGGTTGCCGCTGTAGTGCGCAGGTAATAGGTGCTCTTGAGGCCCATGCGCCACGCATAGGTGTATATCTCCGAGAGCCTTTTCCCGGAGTTCGTCGCGGTGAAGATGTTCAGCGACTGGCTCTGGTCTATCCACTTGCTCCTGCATGCGGCTGACTTGATCATCCACTCCGGCTCTATGTCGAACGCCTCCTTGTACTTGTCCTTGAGCTTCTTTGGTATGCTCTCTATGTGCTGTATGTTGCCATCGTGCTCCTTTATCTTCTCCAGCATGGTCTTGTTCCACAAGCCCAGCGCCTTAAGATCCTCGACAAGATGATTGTTCACTACAGTGAACTCGCCGCTCATGTTGGACTTGACGTATATGTTCTTGTATATAGGCTCTATAGAGGGATAGCAGTCCGCTATGTTGGAGATTGTTGCGGTGGGGGCTATGGCCATGCAGTTGGAATTTCTCATTCCGTTGCTCTTTATTGAATCGCGCACTGCCTGCCAGTCCATCTTGGAGGTCCTGGGCACCTCTATGCGCACGCCGCGCTCCTTCTCGAGCGTGTCG
The DNA here is from genome assembly GCA_021817305.1 of Microcaldota archaeon. Classification (GTDB taxonomy): domain Archaea; phylum Micrarchaeota; class Micrarchaeia; order Micrarchaeales; family CABMGC01; genus JAJZOD01. The sequence goes on from JAKAVL010000046.1 coordinate 29,932, forward strand.
AGGGTGTCTAGCGGTAGGATCCCGCGCTCCCACTTGGATCCCTTGAAAGATTCGTAGGCGCCCTTCTCCTTCGCGAGCTCTGACGATGCGAGTATGGCGTAGTATGAAATGGCCTCCATGCTCTCGTCTGCGAAGCGCACCGCCTCCTCCGAATCGAAGTTCAGGTTTAGCAGGTAGAGCGCATCCTGGTAGCCCATTATGCCCAGCCCTATTGGCCTGTGCTTCATGTTCGAGTTCTTTGCCTCGGGGGTAGGGTAGTAGTTTATGTCAACAACGTTGTCAAGCATGCGCATTGCAGTGGTGACGGTCTGCTTCAGCAGCTCTATGTCGAGGCTGTTGCCCTTTATGTGCCTGGCCATGTTAATCGAGCCGAGGTTGCATACGGCAGTCTCGTCCTTCGAGGTGTTTAGGGTTATCTCCGTGCACAGGTTCGAGCTGTGCACAACTCCGACGTGGTCCTGTGGCGAGCGCACGTTTGCCGGATCCTTGAACACAAGCCACGGATGCGATGTCTCGAAAAGCGAGGTTATGAGCTTCCTCCACAAAGCGCTTGCCTTTACCCGCTTGTATAGCCGTATCTTCCCCTCGTCGGCAAGGCGCTCGTACTCGGCGTAGCTCTCCTCGAACTTCCTGCCGTATATGTGGTGCAGGTCAGGAACCTCGTCAGGTGAGAACAGCGTCCAGTCTTTGTCTTCCATGACGCGCTTCATGAACAAATCGGGTATCCACGCGGCCGTGTCCATGTCCTGCGTCCTGCGCCGCTCATCTCCGGTTGTCCTGCGCAGGTCTATGAAGTCCTCAATGTCCATGTGCCATACCTCGAGGTACGCGCACGTGGCGCCCCTGCGCTTGCCGCTTCGGTTTATTGCCACAGTTGTATCGTTAGCTATCTTGAGGAATGGGATGACTCCCTGGCTCTCGACGTTCGTTGTCTTTATCAGCGCTCCTGTCGCCCTGAGGTTCGACCAGTCGTTCCCGAGGCCGCCGGACCATTTGGACAGCTGCGCGTTGTCCCCTATTGCCTTGAATATATGGCCAAGGTCGTCCTCGACAGTTGTGAGATAGCATGAGCTCAGCTGCGGGTGCCTTGTGCCGGAATGAAACAGGGTCGGAGTGGAAGAAACGAAGCGCAGCGATGAGAGCGCCTCGTAGAACTCCATGGCGCGCTCTTCCTTCTGCTTCTCGTTTATCGCGAGTCCCATGGCCACGCGCATCCAGAAGAACTGCGGCGTCTCCATCGGGACGTCGGTATCCTTGTCGCGCATGAGGTACCTGTCGTAGAGCGTCTGGAGTCCGCGGTATGCGAGGATCTCGTCGCGCTCCGGGCGCAGGGCCTTTGACAGCTTTTCCATGTCGAAGCCCTCCATTTCAGGGGTAAGCGTTCCCTGGCGTACGCCCTTGGCTATGGCTGCGGCGAAGCCCTTCCCATAGGCGTCACCGATGTTCTCGTACGTGCCGAGGGTTTCCCGGTAAAGATCGTATAGGAAGAGCCTTGTGGTTACCATCGAGTATGCGGGGTCCTTCTCTATGAGGGCCCTTGAGGAAAGGATCGCGAGCTTTGATATCTCCCCGGTCTTTATGCCCTCGTATATCCCTGATTCGCACTGCCTGGTGAGAGCATCGACGTCCACCACCCCCTCGTATCCGCTGCAGGCCTTCTTTATGTAATTCCTGAATTCATGGTCGTCGAACATCTCCGTGCTGTCGTCCTTCTTCTTGACAGGCATCTTGCCCGAGCGGATTTTTCTTATCGTCTCGTTCTTCTGGCTCTCGCGCAGCTCCCTGTGCCTTTCCCTGTATAGTATGTAGGACCTCGCGACGTCGTACAGACCGAACTCCATGAGCGTGCGCTCTACTATGTCCTGTATGCCCTCTACGTCAGGGGTCTTGTAGCCCAGGTACCTTGCATTCATCCCGTCTATAACGTGCTGCGTGAGCGCCCCAATGTCTATGTCGCCCACCGTGCCTCTCGTCGCCACTATGGCGCGCCTCATCGCGTTTGTAACCTTTACGGGATCAAATTCCACTACGGAGCCGTCCCTTTTCTTCACAGTCTCAAATCTTGAGTCAGAACCACCACCCATTGTATGCACCATTTCAATATTACACAAGATATTGTGCGTTGAGTCAAATCCTCAAGCGCCCATATTGGTTAAACAAAAAAGTATTTAAAGCATCTTGCAGCGGAAGGCGCGCTGGATATACATTTGCATACTTGCCGTATTTACGGCGTCAGTATTGTGACCTCTTATAAGGAAGGCGGCTTGCGATTATTCGCTTCCGCATAGACGGGCCCTCCTGCTCACGGCGTCTGAAGCGCTTCTTGGATGATTTCGGAGCGGCACACCGGGCCGCGGGCCTGGGGGAACTACAAGAAGGGTTATAAGCAATGGAGTTGCAAAGTGTTCATGGAACTGCAGGTCCCGACGGACTTCATGTCAACCTATGCGTGGATATTCATAGCGGTGTCCATAATAGCCATGGTCGGCGTTGGGGCCGCCCTGTCCTGGCCCTCTGCGCCCGCAATGGAGCATTCGTGCAGCATCGTATCCGGGTTCGCATGCATGTCTGCGGCGCTTGGCAGCTATCCAGGAGGGAGCGCGCTTTTCCTGAGGATAACGAACAGGCAGGGCGCGTATGTCTACATGCCAGGCAATTCTGTGATCGTGCATCCGTACCTGAATGATACGTCATACAATGGCAGCTGCGTGCCTGAGACCGTGGCGAACGGGGGAAGTCTCCTCTGCGTGGCGTACATGAACGGCTACGAGCCTGGCTACGGCGCGTCTGTCGGACCTGGATTCTCAATAGTCTTCGGGATATGCGGCGGAAAGTGCAGCAGCGCGGATTTGGGATACCAGGTGTCAGGCACGACATACATAACAGCTGGGGAAAGCATGCAGCAGGCCGCAAATGCGACAGCATAGCCGCGTCGCCCCGGCTACGTTTATAAGGGTTGCCATGGAATGTATATCGGTAGCATGGTCGTCAGGAAAAGGGGAGGGCAGCGCGCGCGGAGTTCGCGCGTCTCCGGAAGGCCTGCCGTGACAGACAGGAAGCGAGAGGCGGGGCGCGAGCCCGTACACGATTCATTCGAGGCGCTTCTAGACAAGTCGGTTGCACATAATGCGCACAGTGCATCGGGCCTCCACGCGCTGCTTTACGGCGCAACGAGAAGCCTGAATATCCTGGGTTACAAGTATGGGTTTACCGTTGGCAGGACGCTTCACAGCAGGCATAAAAGAATCGAGAGCCTGTTCGCAATCCTGGAGCGAGGGGGCCTGGGCAAGGTTCTTTACACCCCTTCTTCGGATAAATCGTATATAAGGTCGAGCGCATCCGGAAACCAGGTTATGCGCATTGAGGCGGGGCGCGTGCACTATTACGAGGCGGGAATGATTGCGGGCTTTCTGTCATCGCACACGAAGGCGTATATGCGCACCGAGGAAACGTCGTGCGTGATGAGCGGGGATCCTGAGTGCACCTTTGTGTCGAGCACTACGGCACCCATTTCATATGGCGGTCTGGGCAGGGGGCCTGACTCTCTTGTCAAGGACATGGCGGAGGTTGCGAAGGGTCGGAAAGGCAGCGGCGCGTCAGACTATTATACGTACCTGTCAATGCAGCCCCTGCTTTCCGGAAGGATATCAGAGAAGCTTGCAGGCCTGATGTTTGCGGCTGGGAGGGAGCTGCGCGTCTCATCTCATGAGAGCATTGGTGAGATCGTGAAGACCGCAGGGCTGTTCATAGGCGCTGGCGCGAAGATGGTGAAAAACACAAAGGCTAAAAAGTCTATAGTGTTAAGATATAACTCATTCGGCTCTGTAGGTTATGTGGCGCTTACCTCGCCAATATTCGCAGGCGCAGTAGGCGGCGAGTACAAGGCAGGAAGGACCTATAGCAGGCTGAAGGACGGCGCCTACTCGGTGCGTATTGACTTCAGGATATGATGGTGCAGTGATGAAAATCCCATTCCTTAACGCGATACTTGACAGGATACCCGGGATAAAGAATCCGGCGGCTCCGCTCTCTTTCAGGGAGAAGCTCAAGTGGACTGCAATAATAATGGGCATCTACTTCGTCATGTTCAGCGCCCCCGCGTTCGGAGTCAACATAGGCGTGCTGAACAGCTCCCAGTATGCCATAATAAACATCATATTCGCAGCGAGGATAGGGACACTTGTCACCGTTGGAATAGGCCCGATAGTCCTCTCCAGCATAATACTGCAGATGCTCCAGGGCGCAGGAGCATTCAAGCTTGATCTCAACGATCCGGAGCAGAAGGCCAGATTCCAGAGCATGCAGAAGCTTGCCGCGATCGTCATAGCGGTTATCGAGGCGCTGATATTCACCTCTACGGCAGTATCGCTAACCAGCCCGGCCTACTTCTGGATCGTTGCGCTGCAGCTGGCGATATGCGGCGTAATAATCATATATCTGGACGAGATAATGACCAAGTACGGAATAACCTCCGGGATAAACCTGTTCATAGCCGGCGGCGTCGCGTACGCCATAATCGCCGGCACCGGCACGATACTTTTACCGGAGGCGGCTAACTCTCTCAGCGTCGGCGGCGCTACCGCGATACCGCAGATGATTCTTGATTTCGGCCCGTTGTTCTTTGCCATAGTCGTGTTCCTGATAAGCATATACGTGCTTGACATGAAGATAGAACTGCCTCTGGTCTTCAGCCAGTTCAGGGGCATAGGCGGAAGGCTCCCCATCCCGTTCCTGTACGTGAGCGTTCTTCCGGTAATACTCGCCACGTCGCTTACCGTAAGCATGGGGATATGGCTGCGCGTGGCGTCAAACGTCAGCGGGCCCATTGCGCCTGCAGTGCACTTCCTTGCGTATTACAGCAACAGCTCCACGGGCTCGCCGCAGCTTGCAGGGGGCTTGATATACCTGATGCAGCCCCTTGGGTTCCTTCCTTACTCCACTAATTACGGAGGGGTTGGAGGCTACGGGAACTATGTGTATCTCTTAGCTACGCAGACGTCCCCGTTGTACATGCCGTGGGGCGGAGCTCCGCTCCTCATTCCGGAGTGGGTGCACTTCATAGTCTATACGCTTATACTGATATTGCTCTGTATTGTCTTCGGCAAGTTCTGGGTGGGCATGACTGGCCAAAGCCCGAAGGAGGTTTCGGAGCAGCTGCAGGATGTCGGCTGGCAGATACCGGGGTTCAGAAGGGACCCGCGCATGACAGAAGGGATACTGAACAAATACATACCGACCATAACCGTTCTGGGAAGCATATTCGTCGCGCTTCTCGCATCATTCGCGACACTTACCGGAGCCATAGGGAATGGCATGGGGATACTGCTTACCGCAGGCATAATGTACGGAGTGTACCAGCAGCTTGAGCAGGAGAGCGTCTTCAAGGGAGTGCCTGCCCTGGAGAAGTTCCTGTCTTAGTAGCACGCCCGCTTACCGCAGAAGCGGCTCTTGCCGCTAGGTCGGAGGAACTAAATAAGCCCTCGGATCATACTCGTAGGTTGCATTTTGAGTGCTTGTGCCATATAGCCAACCTGTTTTGTTTAAGCCCTCGCGAAGTTATTAGCAAAAAATTTCAAAGAAAAACCGGCAGTTCCTAAGTTGTCGTAAAGGTTTACAGTAAGTATGACTGCACCTTTCGAATGGATCAGGTTATAATACTGTGACGTAATAATTGTGAACTTTGCGAACACGACGAACATCCTGTAGTCATAAACCAAAGAACCACGGTCTACCATGAAAGTCGTCCAAGGTAACATTGGTGCCATTTACCAATGTTACTGGTATATTTGGTGCAGCTTGACCTATATCTATTCCGACACTGTCCTGGCGTGGCTGAAGAATCGTTTTCCCAAACAATGCAAATACGAGCACTGCAAGACTGGCACCAAAAAGCAGCCAAATTTTCTTCATGTTTCAACCTCTCTTGCAGCATGAGATATTCTTGGCAGTGTAATGGAACGCTGCAAGGAAAATCAAAAAGGACAGGATATAAAAGTATGGATAGTTTTGTTCGAAGAAAGCTTGGATATGCGGCGAATATGCAAATAAAACTGGCGTAGATGCACCCAAAAATGCTAAAATAGAAGGTATTATCGGCGTACAGCATAATGCGTTAACTAATGTGCCAATAAGAACACCAGCAACAGGCCCGCCTTTTGATGTGCGTATTTTTAATTTCGCAGCGTATATATTGAGTGTTATCATTAGACCTATCATAATTCCAAATATAAATGAGAAAATTATCTGCATTGGCGTAATGAATTCTATGAACATGGGGTTTATAGTTCCGTTCGGAAGTGATGGGAGGAGAACGAGGTAAATTGCAGTAAATATGGCTGACAACAGCACTAATAGCAAAACATGCCTTCTGTCCTTAAGTACCATGTGCATTACAATGCGTTCGTATTTCAACAGAGACATCGTATCAAAATT
>JAKAVL010000013.1 GCA_021817305.1 Microcaldota archaeon
TGGGTGTCCTGGCACACCCTGCGGTATATCATTGGAATGAACACAGATGGTGTAATGATGCCAATGGTTGAAACAAACCTTGAAACCGTGAGGAACCCCACGACCTTCAGTCGTGGGAGGATGTCAGTCGGAGGATACTTCCTTAGCTATCGGGGACCTCTTCTTCGAGAGCACCCTGTAGCCGCAATACGGGCACCTGACAGCGTGCTTCTCTATCGTCTTCGTCTCCTTTCCGCAGTGCATGCATATGTAAGGCATATTCTCATCTCCTCTCAGGTATCGACTTAAGCCACTTGGCCAGCTCCCTGTGGAGCTCTGACCTTGAAGTGTCTATTACGCGGACATTCATGCTTGTCTTGTACTCCTCCTCGCTCAGCGGAAGCACGGCCTCGTACTTGCTCTCCCTGGCGAAGTGGATTTCGAGCCAGTGTATCTTGCCCTTGAGGTAGTCCTTGACTACCTCGTCTGTCATTGGCAGAGAAGAAAAGCTGAACAGAATGCCGCTGCACCAGTACAGGGGCATCGTGCCCGCAGGGGTCACGCGCTCGCGCAGGAGGTCTTCCTTGTCGACTTCTATGGTCTCGTGGACAATGAGCTCGGTTATCGGGGAGTATGTTATCTTCACCATTCAATCACGCCGACCTGCTGAGTATCCTCGCCGCGGTCTCGCCGGATGGTGTCTTCATGGTGAATGCGCCCCCGGCGTATGTCGCGTTGCAGTACGTGCATTTCCATATGGCTACGCTTATGCGCTTCACTGCGCTCTTGCCGCACACGTCGCACTTGTAGCTCGTGTTCTTCTGCTTTATCACAGCCCGCTCCCTCTTGCGCAGGTTGACTCCGTATCTTATGCTCTTGTTGGCCAATTAATCACCTATGCTCCTCTTAACTATGCCTCGCAGCTCCTTTGACTTCTCAAAGGCCGCATCTATGAGCGAGTCGATCTCCTTCACGCTGAACGAGCCGCCTAGGCCCTTCTGCATCGCGTGTATCGCGTCCTCGCTGTTAGCTACAGTAAGCCTTGCCTTCATCAGCTCCTCCTCTGCGCCGTCTGGGTCAAGAAGCAGCTCGTCGAGGACCTTGCCGAAGGTGCACGACGTTATGATGTTTCCGGTTTCGAGCCTCTTCATGCTCTCGTCCCTGACGACCTTCTCGTCCTCGTATCTTGGCATCCTCGTGGTGGCGATAGCAGCCATTGATGCAAGGGTGCCTGCATCGAAGAGGTTCCCGTCGTAGTTGATGACGTAGAGATCTAGGAACACGTTCCAGACCTTGCCCTCTTCTATGAACAGCTTGCTCATGTCGAGTATGCCGCCATGGCGTATGCCCCTGTCCACGACCCTGGCGAACTCGACGCCCTCGGGTGTCGGGGGGCCTATGTCGTAGTTTTCTGAAGCCATAGGCAGCAGTTCTGCCGAGGTGGTAAGGTTACCCTCTTCCGGGGTGTCCTGCATCGGCTCGGCGAGCGCCACCTTTATCCCTGCCAGCACCTTGGTGCTGCCTATCACCGCCTCAGCAGAGCCCTCTGCGTTCGGCATGGTGCCCGTGGTCAGCGTTATGCCCCTGTATGACATCGCATCCCTCTTGGAGTTCCTTACTCCCTTCGCCATTCTTTCCCTTAGAAATTCGCTTGTTAGAGTGCGCATAAAATTCACCTGTATTTCTGCTCCTGCTCAATGTACTGAGACCTGAGCGCATCCTTCTGAAGCTTGGATATCGTCTTGCCCGCCTCCATAGCCATGGCCATGGCGTCGTTGAACTGCTTCTTCGTCATCTCCCCGTCCATCTGGAGCAATGCAACAGAGTCGGTCCTCGGCAGGATCGCCAGGGGCACGTCGGCATCGGAGTAGTTGTCTTCGAGCTTGTCTAGGTCAAGTATGACGTCCTCGCCAACCTTGCCCACAGAAACGGCATATGGGAGATCCTTCATCGGTATTCCTGAAAGTGCCATGGCAACAGATGCGCAGGTTATTCCGGCTGCGCGTGTGCCTCCGTCGCTCTGTAGCACCTCTATGTAGATGTTTATCTCGGTGCCCGGAAACTGGTCGAGCAGCACTATGTTCTCGAAGACCTCCGCAGTCACCTTCGATATCTCTATCGCGCGCCTGTTCATGCCCACGCGCCCGTGCTCCTCGGATGAAGAGAACGGCGCCATCATGTACCTGCACTTTATCACTGCCCTGTCCGGATTGGCCGTGTGCCTGGGCAATGCCTCGCCCGGGCCGTATACCGCCGCTATTATCTTGTTCTTGCCCCACTCCATGTATGCGCTGCCGCCGGAGTTCTTCACCACGTTCGGCACTATCTTCATGCTGCGCATTTCGTTGGGCGCCCTTCCGTCGAGCCTTTTCCCGTTGCTGATCAATTTTATGTCGTTGTTCTTCATGATTATCACCTTATTCGCTGCCTTCCTCTGGGTGAGGTGGGGCTGGTTGCGGCTTTGGCGCCTGCGCCTTGACCATGCTGCCTATCCTGTCCGTGAGTCCGGCTACGTGCGCCTCGTCCTGTATGCGCATCACCGCATCAGTAGCCAGGTCTGTGTCTCCGCCGCGAAGCCATATGACTCCGTTCATTCCGACCTTTATCATTGTGCCGGTGCCGTCTGTGATCTGGCGGAGCATGGTGTTGGACCTGCCCAGCAGCCTGTGCACCTTTGCCGGGCGTATCCTGAGGAGCTTGCCCCCATTCAATACCCTAGGCCTTGAGAGAACTACGGTGCCGGTCTTGTCTAGCTCCTTGACCGAGGCCTCGATCATGTCCCCGTTGGCCATCGAGCTCTCTGCGTACTTGGATATTATTATGCCCTTGTACGGAGCATTGAGCTGCACGGTGTAGGTGTTCAGCTTGGCCTCCTCTATGACCCCTATGACTATCTCGTCCTTGCGCGGATACCACAGCCCCTCCAGGGGTATCAGGGTCTTCTTGTCGTCGTCGTACACACTTATCACGGTAGCGTACGTCTTGTTTCCTTCTATAAATGCGTCCATGAGGTGCACCGGTTTTTCATCAACCAGGTCACCGGGGACTACTATTCTTTTCATTCCATCACTCTGTTTCGTTTTTCTCTTTTATTATGATTCCGTCTTTATCTGCACTTCCCCCTTAGTCATGCTGTTGAGCTTGTCGAAAACCTCGTCGCGCAGCCCAGCCGGAAACTCTAGCTTGGCCTTGAGCGAGCCATTGGACTGCCATTCCTCTCCCTTAAGGCCATAATGCTTGAGTATTCCGTAGCACCTGTTCGCGTACGATGCAGGGATCTGCACCTCGACTTTTGCTGTGGCGAACTTTATCGGGAGTATTGAGTTTATCTTCTTGATTATGTTCTCTACCTGCTCGCTTGCATTCTTGAAGGGCTCTATGCTCACCTTCGCCTGCTCTATCGCAGACTCGATTCGCTGCGGTGTATGCGGCGCGTTTGTCCTTGGGTCTATTGAATTGACGGCTATTATGTTCACGATCTGCTTCCTCTTCTCTTCTATGAGCCTGTGCCTCTGTTCGGTGGTTATGGGCACCTCGCCCTTCTTGAGTATTATTTCAGTTACCTTTGCTATGTCGGCGGTGTTGAATACCTTGGTTATCTTGTCCTGGCTTTGGCGTTCGCCCTTGTTCGCGTCCTTGAATATCTCCTCCGCCTGCAGCGGTTTCATCGGGTCGGTTATCTTGCCGGTTATGAAATCGTACGCGAGGTCGGAATCGACGAATATCTCGAACTCCTCTCCCATATGTGAGTACTTGGCGACCACCGTCTTAGACATGCGGACCGCCCTAGAGGTGCTGATCGATCTCGTCAGGGGACATGAGAACGTAGTCCGAGCCTGATTCGACATAGCCTACGTCGAGGCTGTCTCTTGTGAGCTTGCCCTCGCTTATCTTCTTGATTATCCTTACGCCGAGGTCTATGGCATCGTTGATCGGCATGTTGTCCTTGTATTCCTTCATGAGCATCTCTGTTGCCGTCTTCTTGCCCACGCCTATCGCGTCGGCCTTGTAGCCCAGGAACGATGCGCCAGGCTCTATCTCGAACAGCCTCGGCACTGAGTCTATTCCCCCTACGAGGAACGACACCGCATACGGGCGCAGACCGCCGTACTGTGTTGCCTGCATCATGTAGGCGCTTATGTCCCTTGCTAGCGCCTCGACCGACTTGACATCGTCGAATACGAGCCTGTGGTTCTGCGCGCGGTTCCTTGCAACGTCTATTATGTGAAGGCCGTCAGCGACCATGCCGCTGTAGGTGGCGCCTATGTGTGAGTCTACGCGGAATACCTTCTGTATCGTAGCTGGTATTGCGAGGGGCTCTGCTATGTTCTTGTGGGCCACGAAGACCACGCTGTTCTTCGCCATCATCCCAATAGAGGTCGCCCCCTTCCTTACCGCCTCCTTTGCGTATTCTACCTGGAAAAGTCTTCCGTCAGGGTTAAACATAACCCCTCTGTCGTAAGCTTGCACATTCGGATACATACTACTCCCTTTGTTTGTTTTGAGGATAAAAAGACATGCTTTTTATACGGTTTATCTCTAGATGGTTATATATGGGCTTAAAGGCTTATAATACTTTTGCAGGAATCGGCAGTATACGTTGATTGCCCTTTTGCAGGCTTTTTTACGGCTTCGCGTGGAAATTCCTTCACATTCAAACGTTTGTATCTTCCTCCTAAGCACAGCACAATAACGTTATAAGATTTCCGTGATAAGATAACGTGGAGGTGCCAATATATGAGCGACGACCATGCAGCAGAGCCCAAAATGCACATGCACCCTTCTATGCTCAAGGTGATAGAGCAGAAGAAGCGCATAAAGGAGAGGTTGTCCGGCATAAAAAACAAGATAGGGGTGTACAGCGCCAAGGGAGGGGTCGGCAAGACGACTACAGCAGTCAACATAGCTTATACGCTCAGCGGCATGGGTTACAAGGTCGGGATACTCGACGCGGACATAGACTGCCCGAACGTATGCATGTTCCTGGGGATTGACACGGTCGTAAAGGATGACTATCCGCTCAGGCCCGTGGAGAAGGATGGCGTGAAGGTGCTCTCCACTGCCATGTTCGTCGACGACAGGACCAAGCCGATAATATGGAGGGGGCCGATGGTCGGCAAGATGGTGAGCGAATTTCTTGAGAATGCGGACTGGGGGGAACTGGATTACCTTATTGTTGACCTTGGTCCGGGCACGAGTGATGGCCCCCTTTCCATAATACAGCTGCTTGACCTAAGGGGCTTTATTCTCGTGACGACCCCGCAGCACATACCGGCAATCAACACCATACGCTCCGGGAGGATGGCCAAGCGCCTCGGCGTTGCGGTGCTTGGCGTTGTGGAGAACATGTCTGATGGAAACGTCAAGGGGGGCAGGGAGGCCGCCGATGCTCTCGGCTGCGATCTGCTCGGCTCTGTGAACTCGGATCCTGCGCTCTCTGGGTTCAGCGACTCTGGAAGGGTTGCTGTGCTCCATGACAAAAAGATTAAAGAAGAGTACATGGCTATTGTAAGGAGAATAGTCGGTGGTTGAGTGCCTGAGCCTTTTGCGGACCTTTTCAAGGAATCGAGCATATTTGCAGACCGGGAGGTCCTGTCTCCGCATTATGTGCCGGAGCACCTGCTCTTCAGGGACAGGCAGATAGGCGAGATAGAGCGCGGCCTTACCCCGTCTTTGCGCGGCGAGCGGGGCAGGAACGTATTTATATATGGGAAGACAGGGACAGGAAAGACCTCATGCATAAAGTACGTGGTTGACAAGGTAAAGACGCTTCCAGTGGTAAGGGCAAAAATAACCTATGTCAACTGCAGGATATACAACTCAAGGTACAGGGTCCTGAGCAAGATAGCAAGCGACCACATACCCATGTACGCGAAGCGCGGCCTTGGGATAATAGACATCTATGAGAAGGTGATAAGCTGGATAGAGGAGGATAGCAAGATACTCATAGTGGTGCTTGACGAGATAGACATAATCAAGGACCTTGACGACCTTGTATATACGCTCACCAGGGCAAACAGCGACATAAAGTCCGGTGGCATAACGATAATAGGGGTATCGAACAAGCTCTCGTTCAAGGAGGACCTGGACCCCAGGAGCCTTTCCACTCTGTACGAGAACGAGCTTGCGTTCCCCTCGTACAATTCCTCCGAGCTTGCATCCATACTCAAGGACAGGGCGACAAGGGGGTTCAAGCCCAACGTGATAGACCAGGCGTCGCTGAACCTTGCGGCTGCGATAGCCGCGAAGGAATCCGGAGACGCGCGGCTGGCGCTCAAGATAATAACAAAGGCGGGGGAGCTCGCAGAGACCGCAGGCTCGAGGACGGTCAGCGTGAAGGATGTGAGTGAGGCGGCGCGCGTTGCCGAGGAGGAGATAGCATACGAGATAATAGGCATGCTGCCGGAGCACCAGCGGCTCATAGTGTATGCGATTGCGATCATGTCGCTGCACGGCGGGAGATACAGAAAGCTAAACCAGGAGGACGACTCGTTCCTGCTTAGCGGAGAGATATACAGCAGGTACGTCTCCATCGCGCAGTCTTTGCACAGGGAGGCCAAGGGCTCGAGGATATACCGGCGCTACATAGCCGACCTTGAGATGCAGGGGATAATCAACGCGTACGAATCTGGAAAGGGCATGAGGGGGCACACGCGCCTCATACGCCTTGCGTACCAGCCCGGCAAGATAAAGGAGATGATAGAGAGGAGCCTCAGCGCGCAGGAAGGGAACGGCGAGGCCAAGGTCGAAAGCACGGAGCCCAACGGCCCTGGCGTGCAGTAAGCAGATGAATGGCAATTGTGCCGAAATCGAAGCGTTATGAAGTTTGACCTGCTACCAGTGCGGCAAGCTTGTCTATCTGCTGGTTCCAACCCATCTCCATCCCCTGCAGCATGAACTCGGTCTTGCCTGCGACAGCCTTTGTCACTGCTATGTGTATGGATATTCTTGTCTTGTTTCCATCGCGCGCCATGCTTACAGTAACGAGAGTCTCCAGTAGGGCCTTCTTGACATCGTCAATGGCATTTGAGGTGAACACAAGCCTGCTCATAGGGCTTACCTCGGCA
>JAKAVL010000033.1 GCA_021817305.1 Microcaldota archaeon
CCATAAGCAACAGGTATTGGGCAAATGTAGGCCATCAGACGAGCAATGTATGCAGCGAGACTGACAGCAATCCTGCAGGTACGTCTCTTGCAGGGATAGGGCTGTGGACCACTAACTCGTACACCATAATAAACACGCCGCTTGCGGGAAGCGGAAGCCCATTTTCCACCAGTTATACGGTGGCGCAGAGTGGATCGTTTGTTGTGATATCTGCAGCCTGCGGGCCGTATGGTTCCTGCAGTGCGGTTTCAGTACCAAGCGGTTGCACCCCGGTGGTTACTGAAAACGTTGGGACAGGCGCCCTTGGGACTTCCTACATTGCAGTGTGCAGTGATGTCTCTTCCGGGAGCTATACCGTAACGCTTACTGAGAGCAGTGGAAGTTCCGAGGCGGTTGCGGTATATGACTTTGGAGTTCCGTGAACGGACCGAAATAAAAGGTGCGGATTAGGCATGAGCATATTCCGCCTCAGGTCAAATTCGGACTTTTTCGCCGGCCGCTTTAACTGCTTAAGTTCGCCACTTATGACAGCGGTTCCTCTAACTTTGTGACCTAACTCAATTCGCCAAATCGACTTTTACCAACGCAGATTGAGGTTTTTATTCCCATATTTGAGGGGAAAATTACCCAGAACTGCCCGAACCGGCGGTGAAAGATTGCTTACTGGAAACTGGATACGTGTCAGGCTCGTTCCGCCGGGGGGCGTGATGCCTTCAGTCAGCTTCGGTAGCGTGGCGTGAGGGCTTGGCTCTGGGGCGGAAGGGGCTTGACAGTGGATTGACTGGGCTTGCATGGGCCATATATCTGATTTAATTGGTAATACATTCCTAGAAATACATGTTTTTGGGTAATTGACTACCAATATTTAAATATCTTTATGCTGATATACTATTCATGGTACGCTTGAGCGATATAAACGAGTCGAATCCGTGGTGGCGCCACGGTACTGCGTTTTCGGCATTTGATATGGACCTCAAAAGGTACTCTGCACAGAGGTTTAAGGTCCGGCGCGCCTTGCCAAAAATGGAAACCGGGAGGATATATATGATAAAGGGCCCGCGACGCGTTGGCAAGACAGTTGCTCTCAAGCTTCTGGTGCTCGGTCTTCTTGAACATGGTGTCAGAAGCGAGGACATACTCTACTTCTCGTTCGACGGCGTCAGAAGCGATAAGGAACTGTACAACCTTCTGGAGGACTTCCTTGCCAAAGTGCACAAGTCTTCATATCTCCTTCTTGATGAGATACAGAACGTCGACAGGTGGGAGTTCAGGATAAAGCACCTGTATGACTCAGGTGCGCTGCAGAATACAGTCACAGTGATAACGGGCTCGATAGCGCATCTCTTGAAGAGGGAAATGCTGCCGGGCCGGGGCATAGAAGGCAATGTGTACAGCATGCGCACGCTGTCGTTCAACAGGTTCTGCTTGGCGGTGCTTGCAGATGCGTCCGCGGGTATAGGCAAGACAGCGCGGTTCCTCGGAGAGGAAGTCGCAGCAGGAGAACTGGAGACGCTGGGAAGGCTCCTGGACAGCAACGGCATAACGCTAAATGAGAACCTCGAGGAGCTTTACGGCCTTCTGGAGCCCGTATCGGTGCACTCCCTGCTCCTGAGAAAGATGTTTGACCTGTACATCAGGACAGGAGGATATCCCTTGGCGATAAACAGTTATTTTGCCAACAACGAGAACGGGGTAGGCCAGGACGTCGCCGACGAGGTGTACAACTACATAATCAACGACGCAGCAACGCTTGCGGGCTCAGCGCTTGGCGATCCTGGCAAGGCGATGCAGGCGCTTAAGGCGATATCATTGAACGTGGGCAATGGTGTATCTAACAGCAAGCTGGCCGGTTATGTCGGGCTGGATCACAAAACCTTTGCAAGCTATTCAGGAAGGCTGGAGAACTCCTATGCGGTGCTTTCGCTGTCGGGCGCGGACGCACATCTCCAGGATGTAAGAATAAAAAAGATGTATTTTGCAGACGTGTTCATGCATTATGCTGTCGGATCAAGGCTGTCGGGATATGGAATGAATGCGTATTACAGCGAACTTGTGAATATAGAAAGTATAGGTGCAATAATCGAGGAGGTCGTGGCTGGTGCATTGATAAGGGTGCGAGAAACGGACTCGGAGCCATACGGCAGCTATCTTAGGTTTCTCAGAAAGAGCAACAGAGAGCTTGACTTCGTGTTCATGCGCGGCGACGGAAGCAGAATAGGCATAGAAGTCAAGTACCAGAACGAGCCGTCGCCGAGGAACGACGTGTACAGGGTAAAGGCCATAAACGAGTACATAATACTGTCGAAGGACACGCTGAAGAAGGGAAGCGACTACCTCATGACGCCCGCGTATCTTTTCCTCGCACTGCTTAAGCAGTCACCGCATAGCATATGAGCCACGCAACGCGTTTACCAACCCAGCGGCGTGATGCTTTCGTTCAGCTTTTGGAGTATTGCATGATTGGACGACTGCGTGAAGTACAACTCACGAGAAAAGCTCCTCTATCGCCTTGCTCACTGCCGCGTCCTTCTTCCCGTCGGAGCTGAGTATCTCGAATAGCCTCGACGGGCTCACCTTCAGCGAGTAGCCGTTCGCCCTGAGCTTCTCCAGGAATATGCCCATTCCATAATCGCGTATGGACAGGTTCTCCAGCATGCCGCTCTGCAGATCCTCAACGTCCTTCCCGGATGCGAGCTCCTCGACGTTGTTCCTTGCGACTTCGACTATGGCTTCCTGGTGCGCCGAGGCTATCCTGTTGACGTCGAGATCGGACGCCTTGAAGCCCTCCTTCATTTTGCCCTTGAGCTCTACGCGGATCAGAGGTTTCTCTGCCTTGCTGCCGGATGCGACTGCGGCCTTTATGCACTCCTCTATCTTCTCGCTGACCCGATTTGGCTCCTCTCCGGACACGTCGACCTTTACGACTACGAACCTCCGCGAGCTTATTGGGTGGAAGGCGTAGCTTTTCTTCTCGGTGTCGAAAACGAAAAATCCCTTCTGCTCCTGCTCGCCGTCCTTCAGCTGCGTGAGCACCGTGCTTCCGGGAACGAGGAAGGGCTTGCCATGGCACTTCAGCTCGACTTTGTTGTGTATGTGCCCATCGACATAAAGATCGAATCCCTCCGGCAATTCCTCGATATGCATGAAGTCCTTGCTGAACGGGAGCAGCTCGTACAGTGACTGATGGAACATGAGTATGTTGAATGCGCCATCGACCGGCTTGAATGCAAGCTGCGTTAGGGTATCCTTGAAGCGTTCCTCTGCCACGCCCCCTACTCCGAAGACAGCCACCTTCTCGCCATTCTTCTCGACTACGGCCTTCCCCATGCTTACATTGACAACAAGGCCCGCCAGTGAGAGCAGGTCCGTCGGGTCTACAGCGGTATCTGACCTGCGCTCGTGAGTCCCAGGGATGAGTATTATGGGCTTGTCCGTATAGAGGGGGCTTTTCCCCTCGAATGATGTCACCTTTGATGGAAATTCCTTCTTGGAGAGGCCTCCGAAGATTATTATCGCCTCGGCGATGACATCGGGTTTCGGATGCCTGTAGTCGAAGATGTCTCCTGGCATGATGATCATGTCAGACACGGATTGCGCCTGCTCAAGCGCCTCTTTCGCCTGGATAAATGCATCTTCCCGGAAACGCTCATATCCCAGATGCGTGTCGCTGACTATGGCTATTCGCATGCCTACCAATATGATTTGCAGGAAAAGGTTGTTATGATTATTGGTGCTTGCAGCTTACAGTCATATTACTAGGAATATCAGATTGCCGAAGAGCAACGAGAACACAACGCCTATGAAGAAGAATGCGGCGAGAGGCGCTGCATTTCTGTAGACGGGAATCTTCCTCCTCTCTGATTTCAGGTCGCGCATTAGCCTTGTGGTAGCGAGCCTCCCGAAATTCCTCGATTTCCTCCTGAAGTATGCTAGGTCAGACCTAGACATGAGATTTGTCGCTATCATATCATCAGTGGTAAGTTCCTTCGGCAGCAGCATGGAGACCATGCGGTAGTTCATGAGGCGTTCGAATACAAACATCATTCCGGAGAATATGGCCAGTGCCATTATAACTGCAATGCCTATCACGCCTATGCCTGCAAGCGCATACATCATGACTGCGAGGAGGGCGTATGCCGTTACAAGGATTATTCCGGTAAGTACCCTCTCTTTCTTTACATGGAAGTTCTTTTCAAGTGGGCTTTTCCTTGCGAATAGCATATAGTAGAGGACCAGAACTATGACTGCGGAATACCCTGCGCTGATGAATACGGAGAGAACGAATGGCATCGAGAGCTGGGGCACATGCGCAAGCAGGGGTGCAGGCTGCAGCGGCAGCAGCAGGGCTATGGTCACGAGCTCGAGGACGTCGCCAGCTCCGAGAAGCCCTCTGCTGTATAGGAGATAGCCTAGACCTGCGACGAGAAGCGCGACGGCTGCGCCTATGAGAAGTTCGGTGACCGGATAGGACACGCTCAGCGCTATGGCGACGGCGAGCGCTGCGTACGCGAACAGGTTCGGCACTTCGCGCCTGTTGAACAGGTCGAAGAGCGCATATGCGAGGGCTATGCCTATAAGCAGTATTAAGCGTATCACGTAAAAATAGTCAGGCATTGATTTACCTCGGAAATCTTTTCGGCAGTAAACATTTTTGCAGAGAAGGTTTAAATAGGTAATTGCGCCCTAGTAGTAAACGAGGAAGTAAGAAATCTGGCAGGGTTTGAAATGCAGGAAATCGCAGTGTGGAAGTTTTTTGGGTTCGTACACCCGTCATCCACAGCTATAGCGATGAAGGTCTGCATGAATAGGTTGTATCTGTCACCTGCATAAGGGCGCAAAAAATAACTCTTTTTTTCTGGTGCTCGCATGCAAGTGGCAAAATTGGTAGTTAGAGGTGTAAAGGTTCAGAGTGAGCCTCGCTTCAACTCGAAGGAACTGCTGATCTTATCGGAGCTTGGCCTGGATCAGGTGCCATCGGCAACGAGCTTCGTTGAGTTCATATCAGGCAGGTATGGAATGTCAGCAAGCGGGGTATGGTACACGCTTAAGAAACTTAAGAGAAAGAGGGTGGTGGACTTCATGGAAAAGGGCGAGGGGTACAAGCCCCTCTCCCTTACGGAGCTGGGCATGGGCGTGTTCAGGCGGCAGCAGAGCTGGCCTTCCTACAACGCGTACTATGCCGTGGAGAGAGCGGCGCCTAAGCTGAACTTCTGAAAAGCCCTTCTGCTGAGAGGAGTGCTTTCTTCATTGACGTGCCGTAGCGGTAGCCGCCTATGCCTTTCCGGGATACGACTCGGTGGCATGGTATTATAAGAGGCAGTGGATTTCTATTCAGGGCAGTGCCTACAGCACGCGAAGCTCCAGGTCTGCCGATCTTTGCTGCAAGTTCCGAGTAGGTCATCGTCCTTCCAGCTGGGATATCCATAGCGGCAAGAAGCACGTTCCTCTCGAAACCAGTTAGACGGCTGAGGCGCAATGCCTTTTCAAGTATCATGCGGCGCACGTTCATTCCATCAATCCCGGAATCTTTGAGAGCGCCTTGTCCAGCTCCTCGCCCAGTTTCTCCATTTTCCCTGTGTTGTGTATCGTGTAATCGGCATTCTTCACCAGAACCAGAAGCCCGTGCTCTGCCTCCTTCTTGTCTGCCATGAAACCCTGGTTGTTGCGTGCCTCGAGCCACATGAACTCTTCCATCGTCTTAGGATCCTCGGGCTTGCCCCTGTCGCGCATGCGCTCGAATCTCGCCTGCAGCGGGGCTTCAAGTGCCAGGACCTTCACGTCCTTGATATGACCCTTTATGTAATCCATTTCGTAGGTGCTCCTTACGCCCATTATGACCACCTTTTTTGCTGGCGTTGGTATTCTTTCAACCGCGTACCTTGCGTAAATGTCCTTGCCTTCCTTCTCGCGCAGCTGCATGGTGAATTCCCGTGTCGCCTTCGTGTCCTCCATCGGTATGCCCGCCTTCTTGACCAGTTCCCTCCAGATGTCTCCGAGCTCTATCACTATGTAACCCCTGTCGCGCAAGAGGCGAGCTACTGTAGTCTTTCCCGAACCCTGAAGCCCCACTACTACGAGAATCATGTGAACACTAGAATATCCTTGAGCCTTCGGGCATCTCCTTGTCAGGTGCAAGCAGCGAGAGCTTGTCCTCTGAGCTCGCCGCAAGAAGCATTCCCTGCGACTCGACGTTGGCTATGCGCTTTGGTTCGAGGTTAGCCACTACGATTATCTCCCTGTTTAGCAGCTCCCCTTTGGAGTACCTGCCCTTTATGCCCGCCACCAGCTGTTTGGTGCCGAGTTCTTCGCCGAGGTAAACCGTCAGGAGGTACACCGGGCTCCTGGCCCCCTCTATGTCGCCGACGCTTTTTATGCGCCCGATGCGCAGCTCTATTTTTGAGAAGTCCTCTATAGTTGCCAATGAACCAACCGTTAGTATGTGTGGCTTAGGGTATTTATTCCTTGCCGGAGTCTGTTAATCATGAGGTGCTTCGTCGCGATAGAGCTCCCGGAAAGCCTGAAGCAGCGCCTTGGGCGTGTGCAGCAAGATTTCGATGACGAGGGCATAAGCCTCGTGAAGCGTGGCGCGCTCCACATCACCCTAAGCTTTCTGGGCGACATAAGCGGGGAAGAGTCTGAGGAGGTGGAGAAGGAGCTTGCGGGGGTGCGGCTGCACGGCTTCGGTGCCTGGTGCAGGGGCCTTGGCTTCTTCTCCCCGAACAGGATAAACGTAATCTTCGCGAAGATTCACGATGGAGAGGGCTTCTCGGAGCTGTACGAAAGCGTATCTGGCGCGGTGAAGCGCGTAGTGAACCTGAAGGAAGAAAGGGGCTACGTGCCGCATGTCACCATAGCAAGGGTGTGCTGGGGGAACAGGGGAGGCCTCGAGCGCAGGATAATGGAACATGATGATGAGGAGTTCGGCGAGTTCCATGTCAGGTCGTTCTCTCTGAAGAAGAGCACCCTGACCCCAAATGGGCCTATTTACGAGACGCTGCGCGAGTTTCCCCTGGAAAGATGAAGCGCAGTGCCGCGCGCTCCGGCAATTCCGGCGCCAGCTTGTTCTGAAGAATTAGCTCTCCAGGCCTGTATATCCTATTGAGGAGAAGCAGGTTGTAAACCATTCCGGTCTTCGTGTCTATGGTTATATGCCTAGTGCTGTTTCCGAATAGGTCTGCCTCTGCCAGTATGTTTTCCTTTAGCTTGCGGATCTTGTGCACCGATTGTATCGGCTCGCTGGAGCCGTTCTGCATACCTATGACCCTCATCTCCAGATTGGGGCGCTTGATCCTTGAGAGCAGACCCGAAATCTCGCGCTGGTCCTTTCCGGATATCTCGACGTAAGACCTCAGTGCCAGAATAGCGGAACTGTTTACGTCGAACAATGTTATGAGCATGTCGAACTCGAGGGCCTTTACTGTTATGTATCTCCTGCTGTAGGAATACGTGAGGAAGACCGCGCTGCCCGGTCCGAGTTCAATGCTCCTATCCTGCACCGTCTTGAGCGAGAGGCCATGTCTTGCCCCTGTGTTAAGCTCAAGCTGACTTGTGCCGAACTCGGCGAGCCGCTCCCGTTTCTCGAATGCCTCCCAAAGATCCATGCTGCCAGGTTACCTATAAAAACAAGCATTTATTTAACAATTCGCAGGAAACTGCCGACCTTGATGGAAAGCATGCATCTGCCATGCGGTAATAAGCATTTAAATATGTTTTCGTACAATACTATGCTGCAATGCCGCAGGCCTATTTTTGGCTGGTTTTATGAAGATTAACGTGCTTGAGAGTACACCATTTTCGCTGAAGGCGAAACTCAGCGGAAGCACATTCAATTTTGCCAACGCGCTACGCAGGAGCGCGATGAGCAGCGTGCCGTGCATGGCCATTGATTCCGTTACATTCTACGAAAACACGAGCGCTATGTTCGACGAATACATAGCGCACAGGCTCGGGCTTGTGCCGCTCAAGACCCCGAAGGCCAGCAAGGACGGAGACGAGGTTCTCTTCTCGCTTGCGGAGGAGGGTCCTAGGATCGTATACTCGAAGGACCTCAAGAGCAGCGACAAGGACGTCAAGGTCGCCAACGAAAACATACCGATAATAAAGCTAGCGGAGGGCCAGACGATAAGGCTGGACGCCAAGGCGGTGCTTGGGCGCGGATCGCGCAGCTCGAAGTTCCAGCCCGGGCTCGCAAGCTACAAGGTGAACGAGGACGGCGATGAATTCGAGATTTACGTCGAGAGCTTCGGCCAGATGACCGCGCCGGAAGTGCTTTCAAGGGCATTGGATATAATAAGCGCTGACTTGAAAGATATACACAAGGAGCTGAAGAAGTGAACGCGGGGGTGGCAGAGCTTGGTCAAATGCGCAGGACCGAGGAGCATCGTGCTCGGACCTCCTGTAGCTTTAGTGCTTGCGTGAGTTCAAATCTCACCCCCCGCAGTCAACGAGAGTGATGTTATGCATGAAAAGAGCAGTATAAAGGCATGGACGACGGCAATGGAGAGCGTCAGGCAGGGCGAGAAGAACTCGGGCCTTGCGAGGGCGGTGCTCAGGATAGTGTCTAGGCCGAGGAGGGAGCGCGTGACAGTAAGCATAAAGAAGCTGAACGACAACGCCAAGGAGCGAGAGAGCATAATTGTGCCTGGCAAGATCCTTTCGGTTGGCGCCCCGGACAAGAAGTACGATGTGTGCGCGGTGGAATATTCCGATGCCGCGGCGGAGAAGCTCAGGAGCGCCGGCTGCAGCATGGTTCCAGTGCAGGAGATGATCAAGAGGGAGGGAGTCCGCCTCGTTATATAGTGATTTTGATGGACAAGATTATTGACGGCGAAGGAAGAATCCTGGGTAGGATATCTACGCATGCCGCTAAGATGCTTCTGAATGGAGACAGTGTGATGATAATAAACGCCGAAAAGATAGTCATAAGCGGTCACTTGAAGGACATTGTTGCAAAGTACAAGCAGAGGGTCGAGTTCAAGGACAAGGCGAATCCGGAACACTCCCCTTACGTGTCGCGCAGGCCGGACCTGTTCGTGAAGAGGGTCGTCAGGGGCATGCTGCCGTACAGGAGGCCGAAGGGCAAGGATGCATACAAGAGGCTCAGGGTTTATATGGGAGTTCCGGAGGGCATAACGGCCACGGATGCAACTGACATAAAGAAGGCAGAGGAGGTTTACGACGACATAATGACGATTAAGACGCTGGCCGAGAAGCTCGGCTACAAGGGTGCATAGATGGCTGAAGAAGAAAAGAAGGCGCAGCCTTCCAAGAACATTGCAAGAAAAGGGGTCAACGGCCTCGACAAGGCACTGGACGAATTCAACGCCAGCGCCGCGCCTGCGGCACAGCCCGTGCAGCAGAAGAAGGTCTCCAAGAGGCGCGGATCTGCGAAGAAGAGGCAGGCGAGGGCGGTGAAGGTTTCAAGGGGCAAGAGGAAGGAAGCAATCGCCAGGGCCAGGATGACGAATGGCTCAGGAGAGGTGACGCTCAACGGGGTGCGTGTGGATCTCCTCAAGCCAAAAGAGATACGCGAGCTCATACTTGAGCCCCTGAAGATCTCTGAGGAGGCGAGGGCGCTCATGAAGGTCTCGCGCATTGCCGTAGAGGTAAGTGGAGGCGGCATAAGCGGAAGGGCTCAGGCCGCGAGGAGCGCGATAGCGAAGGCCCTTGTCGAATCTTCGGGAAGCGAGGCGCTCAAGAGGCAGTACATGGCATACGACAGGAACCTCCTTGTCGACGATCACAGGCGCGTGGAACCGAAGAAGTTCCTCGGTCCCAAGGCAAGGGCGAGATTCCAGACCTCATACAGATGATTGGATAATGGTGATTTGAATGATGATACCTGTAAGGTGCTTCTCATGCGGGCAGGTCGTGGCCGACAAATGGGAGGAGTATGACAAGCGCGTCAACAAGAACAAGGAGGATCCCAAGAAGGTCCTCGAGGAGTTGAAGGTAAACAGGTACTGCTGCAGGCGCATGCTGATAGGGCACGTCGACCTAATAGATGACATAATGAATTATGGAAGGAAGTGACGCTTAGGTATAAATAAATGCTGTACAAAAATATGAGAGAGGGGTCGTCTGCTAGCTTGGTTAGGCTCTGTGCTTAGGGAGCATAAGACCCGAGTTCAAAAAAGCGCGCAAGCGATTGAAAATCTCGGCGACCCCAATCACTCAAAAAAATGATTTTATGACTAATGAAATGCTTGTGGACCAAAACGAGTACCTCGAGGTAGGCATACACATAGGCACGAAGGTCAAGACTCCGGGAATGAAGCGCTTCATATACAAGGTGCGCGAGGACGGGCTGTACCTTCTGGACCTTCCAAACATAGACAAGAGGCTTAGGACAGCGGCAAGGATGCTCGCAAGGTACAACCCGGAGGAGATAGTGGTGACCGCCTCGAGAATTTACTCGATAGCTGCGGCCAGCAAGTTCGCCGAAATAACGAACGTCAAGCTCATAACCGGCAGGGTCATGCCCGGGGTATTCACGAACCCTAACAGGGAAGGCTTCATGGAGCCGGAGATAGTGCTCGTGAGCGACAACAGGAACGAAAGGCAGGCGGTCAAGGAGGCCAACAACACCAACATACCCGTGATAGCGCTGTGCGACACGGATAACTGGATAAAGTTCGTTGACCTCATAGTGCCGTGCAACAACAAGGGGCGCAGGTCATTGTCGCTCATCTACTTCCTGCTGGCAAGGGAGTTCCTCAAAGAGAAAGGCTTAATAAAGTCCAACGACGAATTTAACTACAAGGTCTCTGACTTCGAAGCGAAGGTCGAGATGAAGGCGAAGTAGTTGGATTGGCGCAAGAATTCGAAAAGGGCGCAGGCAGCCCTCGATTTCATGTCTTCTTACGGCATAGCCATAATAATAATCATAATAGTGATGACAGCTGTCTACACCCTCAGCACGTCCAACAAGCACATATTCGCGCAGTCGTGCTCCGGATCCTCGGGCTTTGCGTGCGGGCCGTTCTCTTTGAATTCCCTAGGAGTGCTGAACATAACGCTGCAGCAGGCCACGGGCGGTGACATAACCATATACGGGCTTGCGTGTTCATCGACCATAAGCAACACCGCATCTAACTCGCTGCCGGGATACGGAAACGCGTACGTCACGAACAGCATTGCGTATTATCCGGCTGGGGGCAGCCCTGGCACTGGCGCCGTCGTATACACGGGAAGCGGCAGGCAGTTCCTGCTGTATTGCTTCTCTGCATCGCAGGAGGCATCGAAGGCCAATTCCTCAGGCGGTGATTTCATAGGCTACCTGTGGGCCAACTTCTCGATCAGCGGAAGGCCAGGCAGGATAACCCAGCTCGTTGCCACGGTAGAGGCAAGGTACACGTAGGCGCATGTCATGGACCAGGTCCTGAGGTCCTGCCTCGAGAAACTTGGCGTGCGTTACAGGCTCCACGGACACAAGGCGGTGTTTACCGTAGGAGAATCAGGATTCCTGCGCGGTGTGATACCTGGAATGCACACCAAGAACCTCTTCCTGAAGGATGACAAAGGCGCATTTTATCTCGTCTGCATGGAAGGCGACAGGAAGCTCGACATGAAGGCGCTGAGGAGCCGTCTGCGTGCAGGCAAGCTGCACTTCGGAAATGCTGAAGAGCTGAAGGGGGAACTGAATCTGACTCCCGGAAGCGTTTCGATATTCGGAATGATATACGCGAGGAATACAAAGCTCATACTAGACAAAAAGGTGTGGAGCGCTGACATCGTGTCCTTCCATCCGAACATAAACACCGAGACTCTTGAATTGCGTCACGGCGACCTCGAGCTGTTCTACAACTCGCTGGAATGCCAGAAGGAAATCATGGAGCTGTGATACGGCATAGACGGCAAAATCGGCAACTATTATAAGTCTTACGGCGATAATATAAGTGCATTTATTCGGTGAAAGGATGGCAATGGTGAACCATGAGAGGCCGTTTGACCTCTTGAACAAGTCGATAGGGCAGCAGGTGCTGATAAGGCTGAAGAACGGCACTGACATACGCGGCAAGGTACAGTCCTTCGACGTGCACATGAACATTGTGCTCGAGAACGCAGAGGAGATGGACGACGGCGGAAGTGCGAAGGTGAGGTTGAACACCATACTGCTCAGAGGGGGCAACATACTTTTCATATCTCCGGCATGAATGCAAACTTATGCTTAATGGGCTCTTAGCGCAACGGTAGCGCGCCTGCATGGCATGCAGGAGGTTGCGGGTTCAAACAAACTTTTGAAAAATTTTGATCAAAAGTTTTGAAAATCCCGCAGAGTCCATTAATATTTGTCGGTTAGCCGCAGCTATGCGAGCCCATAAATATGTGGACAAGACCATGAACATTTTCTTACTGCTTTTTGAATATCTCCAGACTCGGAGCATAGAGCCCGGAGTAGTTAGAGAGGGGATTGCTCACAGTGTCAACAAGAGAGTATCCGGTTAGGTTCCGCTCTATGCAATTATCAAAACTCGCCATATACTCTGGACTTATATCAAGGCTTACGGTGCCACCAAAGACAACGTAGGAGTTGTCAGGAAGGCTGTTCAGATATGATGAGTTGCAGCTTTCTTGTTCAGAGATATTGTATTTATATCCTGAGACAAGGTTGGCTTCTGACATAAACAGGGGGCTGCCATGATATTGGGGGAGGGGATGCGCCGATACAAAGTTGATAAATGAATGCAACGTGTACATGGACGCGCGATAGTATCCTACATCATTGTTAAGGTCGGCCATGTCAAATGCCACCGCGGTAACAATTATTACGATGGCCACCAATATGGCCAGACGCTTTCCATTCTTAAGCAAGACATCCAGACCGAGGGCCATAATGACGATCATTGGGACCGTCAGAACTGTCGCGAGATAAGGCTGCTCGTCTATTGGGTAGTAGGTAATCACGCCTTTATTTATGCCAATGTTAGCGGGGAATAGCATTATGCACAGTAGCAGAAATCCAAACATCAGTGCCATTGTCACCGCCCACACGTTCCTTTTCTTTCTGAGGATTGTTACGGCTGCGAGGGGCAACATCAAGTATATCGAAATTGAAAAATACCTCATGAATGGCTCTATTGTGCTTACTGATGAATCTGCAAGTATCGAGGGGTAGAAACCAGGGTATCCTACATTGTAATCAAGGCATAAATTGCCGGATATGCACTGTACCGTCTGCGGTTGCGTTGCTTCTTGTAGGAGGTACACGGCATGTGTAAGTGACGGATACAGGAGGTAGTTTCCAGTCTGTATAAAATACACGCAGCCAATCAGGGAGTATGCCGCCAGAAAACCGATGAGCAGTGGCAACAACCCGATAATACCTGCAATTGCCTTTGTTTTCCCGTTGAAAGCCCTCGCGGCAATAACTAGAGTGAAGAATATCAGGAACAGGGCCCCGAGGGGATTTGTGATGTATGAAAGCCCTGCGAACGCCCCTGCAAGCGCATAATGCATTTTCCTGCCTTTTTCAATTGCAAGGATAAACGCGTATATTGCAACGGTTGCGAACATCATCGAGGGGATGAGAGGCTGAATGTGGGTAGAGAACAGAATATTCATTGGGAGAAATGCAAACAGTATTATGCCTAGGGTAGCTGGCCTGGCCCCGGATATGTGTTCCAAAATTAGAAAAATAAACAAACCCTCAACAATAGAAGTGAGAATCACGTAATAGATTGCGATATTCGCAGAAAATCCCAGAGTCTTCAGGACCAGAATTTCTGGGTATACGAACCCAACATAAAATTGGAATATATCCGCAGGATTGCACTCGCACTGAGAAAAGTTGCTTAAATTTACATTTTTATACTGCGAAAAACCTACAGTGTTGTTGAATAGAACGGCATTCGCAAAAATGTTTAAGTATATGCCTTCATCCTGTGTATTTGCAAATATTGGACCGGTGCTGTAGAATATTCTCACGCCAAGTATGAGCACCATAAGTGCCGT
This sequence comes from Microcaldota archaeon, assembly GCA_021817305.1. GTDB lineage: Archaea > Micrarchaeota > Micrarchaeia > Micrarchaeales > CABMGC01 > JAJZOD01. Next base: position 13,954 of record JAKAVL010000033.1, read on the forward strand.
GATCAAAGCGAGTCTTTTTATCTTATTCGAATCTGTCTTATATTGAATCGTCTTTATGCGGGAGTATTTGCTGCTATCTGCATTTTTCGGTACCGCCTTCATGCCACCATCGTCATTTCCCGATGTTGGAGAATGCCTGCCTGATAAAATAGAATATGTCGCGCGTCGATACGGTTGACTTGTCTGTATCCCTGAACTCGACTGGCATGGAGCATATGCGCTTGTGCTGCCTCTCGGCGAGAAGCACCAGCTTCGTATCGAAGAACCACTTATTGTCGTTCACGCCCTTCAGGTTTTCCCGCAGGAAATCTGCCCTGAAGAACTTGAAGCCGCACTGGAAATCAGTTATCCTTGACAGGTAGAGAAGCCTGATCAGGTATATGTATATCTTGCTCTCTATGTACCTGCCGAGTTTCCGCTTTGCGTTTGATGCCTTCATGTACCTATTGCCTATGACAACATCGCATCCGTCATTGATTTTCTTCAGCGCGGCTGGAACGTACTTCAGCGGCACTGCGAGATCTGTGTCCAGATATCCTATGACGTTTCCTTTTGCCGCGTTCATTCCGGTCCTGAGCGCAAGGCCCTTCCCCAGCGCCTGCACGTGCATCAGCCTGAACTTGTATCTCCTTGACATCCGGCGTAGTAGCGCGACTGAGCCGTCTGTTGACCCGCTCTCGACTGCTATCACTTCTGCGCCGTATCTGGACATGAACCGGAATATCTTCGGGAAGTTTTCCTTTATCTCAGTTTCCTGGTTCCGCACAGGCAGTATTATAGAAAGTCTCAATGCCTCATCCAACTACAGATTGCATGCTAAGGGTATTTAGGCAATATGCCGCGTTTGATGCCGTACGCCGGAGCTATCTTCTCCTTCTCGAGTGCGCAGGGTCGTTGCGCATCAGTATCAGCATCAGTATCCAGAGCACTATCAGGAACGCCACAAGCGTCAGAAGGTACCCGAGATATGAGCCTGCTATGCCTGCCGCGCCCAGCGCGGTGCTCATCTCTGCAGCGAAGCCCACTACTACGAAGACTGCCGCGAGAATTATAGCCATTATCGCATGATGTATGGATTTCATGAGACCACTCCCTCGTTTATAGTGCGACGTAAGACTTTAAAATACTTATGGAGAATGAAGGCCACCAATAAAACTGCGGTGTTTCGACATGGAAAAAACAGAAGACTGCAGTACGGTTCTCCCGTCGGCAGGAATGCGCATTGTGAATTGATTATAGTTGACCATTCAACTTTTTATTGGAAGAAAGCAAATATTTATATATTTATTCATGCATATGTTAGAGTATGCCAGTAGTTGAGAGGATAGTGATAAAGCAGGTCAGCAGGCCGGGAAAGGATGACGTGAACGAGATCATAGAGTGGTTCTGCGAGGTTTTCGACCTCGCCAACAAGGGCAATGATCTCGAGCCCGCGATATTCAAGGAGATAGTAAGCAACAGCATGAAGGGAGAAGGGATAACAAGCAGGGAGCTCACCAGCGAGCTTGAGATGCCCAGGAGCACGGTGATATATCATCTGAACAGATTCATAGACACGGGCCTGGTCATAAGGAAGGGCAGGAAATACCAGCTGCGCTCCGAAGACCTTGCAAGCACAATAGAGGAGATACAGGCGGACATGTTCAGGGAGTTTGGGCGCATGATAAGCCTGGCGCAGAGGATGGACGAGATGATAGAGGTTGAGGGCAATGCCAGGAGAAAAGGAAGAAGGCAGTGACATGAAGGATAACGGAGCAGAGAAGAAAGAAGATGCCGAGGCAAAGGTAGAGGGTAATAAAGGCACGGAGCAAGAAGACGAGTCAGCGGAACTCAAGGATAGGTTGCTAAGGCTTGCCGCTGAGTTCGACAACTACAAGAAGAGGACAATGAAGGAGGTCGATGCGGCAAAGGCCCTTGGAAAGGCGGAGCTTGCGAGGAAGCTGCTTCCTGTCCTCGATGAGTTCGGGCTCGCTATGGAGGCGATAGAGGCGAGGGGGGACATAGACAAGGGAATGGCCCTTGTGTTCTCCAACTTCGCGGATGCGCTGAAGAAGGAAGGACTGCGTGAGATAGATGCGAAGGGCGCGGCAGACCCGTACAGGCACGAGGTCATCCTGACAAAGGGCAGCGACAAGAAGGAAGGTGAGATATTGGAGGTAATAAGAAAGGGATACGAGATGAATGGAATAATGCTTAGGCCTGCATCGGTCATAGTTTCAAAGGGAACCGTGCAGGATGAGGACAAAAAGGTGTAGATATGGCAAAAATAATAGGAGTAGACCTTGGCACTAGCAACAGTGCAGCGGCGGTACTTGAAGGAGGAAGGCCCGTGCTCATACCGAGCGCGGAGGGCACATCGCTTTACGGGAAGTCGTTCCCTAGCTATGTCGCATTCACAAAGGACGGGAACAGGCTTGTAGGAGAGCCAGCCAAGCGCCAGGCCGTTGCGAATCCTGAGGGCACCTTGAGCACCTTCAAGAGGAAGATGGGCACCAATTTCAAGTACAAGGCGTTCGGCAAGGAGTATACGCCGCAGGAGCTTTCGGCAATGGTGCTCCAGAAGATCAAGAAGGACGCAGAGGCGTTTCTCGGCGAGGGGGTAAAGCAGGCCGTCATAACGGTTCCGGCGTACTTCGATGACAACCAGAGGCAGGCGACAAAGGACGCTGGGGAGATAGCGGGGCTAGAGGTCGTGCGCCTGGTCAACGAGCCTACGGCGGCGGCTCTCGCATATGGTCTCGACAAGGCGAGCAAGGACATGAAGATAATAGTATACGACTTCGGCGGCGGCACCCTGGACGTGACAGTCATGGACTTCGGGGGAGGGGTATTCGAGGTAAAGTCGACGAGCGGCGACACGCAGCTTGGAGGCACTGACATGGACAACGCCATAGTCGACTTCCTCGTAAAGGAGGTCAAGAAGCAGAGCAGTGTCGACGTGTCAAAGGACAGCCAGGCCATGCAGAGGCTGCGGGAGGCCGGGGAGCGCGCGAAGATAGAGCTGTCTACCACGCTTACAAGCGAGATAAACCTGCCGTTCCTTACCATGGGCCCTGGCAATGCCCCGGTGCACTTCACATACGGCCTTACCAGGGCGAAGCTCGAGGAGATAGTGCAGCCTATAGTGGAGAGGACGACGAAGCCTGTGATGCAGGCTCTCAAGGATGCGAAGCTGGAGCCAAAGGACGTCGACAAGGTCATACTCGTCGGCGGGCCTACGCGCATGCCCATAGTGCAGAGGTATGTGGAGCAGTTCCTGGGCAAGAAGATAGAGCGCGGGGTTGATCCGATGGAGGCCGTCGCCTTCGGCGCGGCGGTGCAGGCAGGGGTGCTTACGGGGGAGGTAAAGGACATTGTCCTCCTTGACGTTACGCCGCTGTCGCTCGGCCTTGAAACGCTGGGGGGCGTAATGACAACCCTCATAGAGCGCAACACGACAATACCGATAAAGAAGACACAGGTGTTCTCTACTGCAGCGGACAACCAGCCCGCAGTGGATGTGCACATACTGCAGGGGGAGAGGAGGATGGCCAAGGACAACATAGAGCTGGGGCAGTTCCAGCTCATGGGCATACCTCCGGCCCCTAGGGGCGTGCCACAGATAGAGGTCACCTTCGACATCGACGCCAACGGCATAATACACGTCACCGCCAAGGACAAGGGAACCGGGAAGGAACAGAAGATGCAGGTGACTGCGCGCAACAAGATGAGCCGGGAGGACATAGACAAGAAGATAAAGGAGGCGGAGGAAAATGCCGAGAAGGACAGGGAGGCCTTCGAGAAGGCGCAGGTGCGCAACGACGCCGAGACATTGGTGTACACCGCTGAGAAGTTCCTCAAGGACAACAAGGACAAGCTTGACAAGGACGCTACGGAAAAGGTCGAGAAGGCCAGCAAGGAGCTGAGCGAAGAGCTGAAGAAGGAGGGCAATGAGAAGGAGCTGAAGGAAAAGACCGAGAGCCTCAGCACTGTCCTGCAGGAGGCAGGGTCGAGCATGTACAAGGGAGGTGCGGGCGGAGGTCCGGAGGGCCCTGGGCCGTCTCCAGGCCCCGGCACAGGCCCAGAGGGGCCCGGAGGCCCGGATCCCGGCACCGTAGATGCGAACTTCAAGGTTGAGAAGTGAACCGATGCGCGACTACTACGACGTGCTTGGCGTGGCCAAGGATGCCACCCAAGACCAGATAAAGAGCGCATACAGGAAGAAGGCGCTTGAGCTCCATCCCGACAGGAACAAGGACAAGGACACCCAGGAGGCCTTCAAAGAGGTCAACGAGTCCTATGCTGTGCTAGGGGATCCGGAGAAGCGCCAGAAGTACGATGCGTACGGACCCGAGGCCTTCAGCCAGCAGTACAGCGAGGAGGACATATTCAGGGGCTTCAACGTCAACGACATCTTCAGGGACCTGTTCGGCGGCAGCGGGTTCGGATCCTTTGGCGGTTTCGACTTCGGCGGAGGTGGAGGCGGAGGCAACAGCGTCATGTATCGCATGAGCGTCTCGCTGCGCGAAGCCGCAGACGGAGCGGACAAGGAGGTCTCGCTTAGGCACGTAGCGAGGTGCGACAAGTGCGACGGGAGCGGCGCGGAGCGTGGCTCCAAGGTGATAAAATGCCGCGAGTGCGGAGGACATGGGCGCGTGAGGAGGACAAGCAACACCATATTCGGGAGCATGCAGGTCGTCACGACCTGCCCGGACTGCTCCGGCACTGGAAAAACAATCGAGAAGAAATGCAAGGCCTGCTCCGGCAAGGGGGGCTATGTCAGGACGGAGCGCATACATGTCAAGGTGCCGGCGGGAGTGCGCGACGGCATGAGGCTCAGGCTCGAGGGCATGGGCGATTACTCGCGTTTCGGGGCTGGAGACCTGTACATTGAAATCGGGGTCGAGAAGGACAAGCAGTTCGTAAGGGAGGGCGATGACATACACACGAACGTCAGGGTGCCTTTCTACACGGCGCTGCTCGGCGGGGCGATAGATGTGCCGACGTTGAAGGGCAGCAAGGAGATAACGCTTAACAAGGGTACGCAGCAGGGCGCACGCATAGTCCTAAAGAACGAGGGCATGAAGAGGTTCGGCAGCAACAGCAGAGGGGATCAGGTGATAACGATAAGCGTGGAGATACCGAAGACCGTGAGCACGGAAGAGGAAGAGCTCATAAAGAGGTTCAGGGAGGGGAGGGAAGGCTCGGGAAAGAAGAAGTTCGGGCTGTTCTGATACGGGTACGCTGATAAAGGCCACGATACTGTAAATTTTTAGACCTGCACTTGCAACTACTTCCGGAGGTTGTATGGCTGGTGCAGACAACGCTTATCTCGGCATAGTGAAAAGGATAATCTCAGAGGGGGGATGGAAGCAGAACAGGACAGGGGTCAAGGCGCTTGCCATAGCAGGCGCGATGTTCGAGCACGACATGTCGAATGGATTCCCGCTGCTCACCACAAAGAAGATGCCTTTCAAGGCCATCGCTTCTGAACTCGAGTTCTTCGTGAAGGGGCTCACGGACAAGCAATGGCTGCAGGAGCGCAACAACCACATATGGGACGAGTGGGCCAACCCCAAGGCTGCGCCGTACGGCCACGGCGCTGAGGACAAGAGAAGAATGCTCGAAGAGCGCGACCTCGGACCCATATACGGCTTTCAGTGGAGGCACTTCAACGGCGAGTACTCGGGCTATGCCTCGGATCACAAAGGAAAGGGGGTCGACCAGCTCGCAAGGCTCATCGACAAACTCAAGAGCGACCCGAACGACAGGCGCATGATCGTGTCTGCGTGGAACCCGCAGCAGCTCGGCATGATGGCCCTTCCGCCGTGCCATTACGGCTTCCAGGTTACAGTGATAGGCGACAGGCTGAACCTGCTGTGGAACCAGCGCTCTGTAGACACGATGCTCGGGCTTCCCTTCAACATAGCGAGCTACGCGCTGCTCCTGCACCTGCTCGCCAAGGAATCGGGATTCAAGGAGGGAAAACTCGTGGGCTTCCTTGCAGACGTGCACATATATGAGAACCACATGGATGGCGCAAAGGAGCAGCTGGGCAGGGATCCTGATGCATATCCTCTGCCGAAGGTCAGGACCGACAGCTTTAGCGGTATCTTCGATTGGAAGTACACGGACACCGCGCTCGAGGACTACCAGAGCCACCCGGCAATAAAATTCGACATAGCTGTGTAGCATGCTGAACATAATCGTGGCGATGACCAGGGACAGGGTCATCGGCAGGGATGGAAAAATACCATGGCACCTGAAGGATGACATGGCCCTGTTCAAGAAGCTGACCGTCGGCAATACTGTCATAATGGGAAAGACGACGTGGCTGTCGCTCCCCGATAAGTTCAGGCCGCTGCCCGATAGAACCAACATAGTTGTGAGCGGCACGCTTCCAGATCAGGATGGCGCAGTGGTCTGCAGAAGCGTAGACGAGGCGCTGAATGAAGCAAAAGGCAGCGATGGGGAGGCGTTCTGCATAGGAGGCGCGCAGCTGTACAAGGCCATGCTGCCGCTCGCGGATGTGCTGCACGTTTCGTGGGTGAAGAAAGATTATGATGGCGACGCGCGGTTCCCTGATGTGGACTTCTCGAAGTGGAGGGAGGTTGAATCGCAGGATTTAGATGGATTTACCTATAGGAGGTATGCAAGGAGCGAATAACGGTGCCTGGTTTCCTCGGAAGGGTATAAATAGGTTTTTAAAGCTTTTCCTAAAAATCGGGTAGATATATATACCATAATCGGCGCGTATATAGTGAAGGCATGGCTGTCTTCGTCTTGTTTGCATGAACATAAATCATAAGGTATCCCGCAGGAGTTTTCTTGCGTCTGCTGCGGTACTCGCCGTCGGCATAGGCATGGGAGCTAACGCCAATGCGGATGCGGCGAAGGCGATATTCAGGACCGATGCGCAGGTTGCTGGAGCATCTAATCATATCGGAGCGGAGCAGTTCAAGTCCTTGAACAGGAGTTACGACAGCGCAACGCCTGAGGCGCGCTGGCACAGGAACAGCAGGCGCGGATGGATCAGCGCAGTGGCATTGAGGAACCAGCGGATTGCAGAATACATAATACGTGAGTCATATTCATACAGAGGGTGGGACACAGGAGAACAGTGGGAGGCTCTGAAGAAGCTCTGGATGAAGGAGTCGAGCTGGAATAACAAGGCCGTGAACCATTCGAGCGGCGCCATAGGGATTCCGCAGCTGCTGCCGAGCCAGCACTCTGTACCGCAAGGCTACAGATGGGACGCGCGCGTTCAGATAGAGTGGGGACTGCACTACATACTGCACAGGTACGGAAGCCCTGCTGCGGCGTGGGAGCACGAGCGCAGGCACAACTGGTACTAGCAACTGATTTAAGGCTTGGCATCCATTAGTTAGCAGTGATCCGATGCCTGATGCCGTTGTCGAGTCCTCTATGATAGTTTTCTTCGTCCTTAGTTCCGTCCTTGCCCTGCTGCTCACAAGGGCATACTTGAGGAAAGGTGAGAAGAGCTACATGTACTGGAGCATTGGGTTCTGGTTCTTCGCGCTCTCGGACCTTCTCGAGGTGCTGTTCGCCTTCGGCGCCTACAGCCAGGTCATCGCGCAGCTGTATCTGTTCGTCATTGCGTTCATGGTAATACCTCTAGCAATGGGCTCCCTCAGGCTGATAAAATCCGAGTTCGCGCGCCTTGTGTACTTCGGGTACTCATTCATCACTGCGCTCGTGCTGGCATACTTCACGTTCACCAGCACCATAGGCGACATGGTAAGCGGGGGGATGGTGAACGGCAACATACCGATGAACGTGCTAATCTCGTCATCGCTCATAACGTTTCCTGCAACGGTCATCATAATAGCCATAGCTGCCGTCACCCTCGTGCGCATGAGGAAGCTTAAGATGGCGTGGATAATACTCGGCATGCTCCTCTTCGCTTTCGGGGGCATGCTGTACATCGCCTCGATGCCTGTTGCCATATACTATGTAGAGTTCTTCGGCCTGGTGGCGCTTTGGCTGGGATTCTTCGACTTCGCCACTATCGGGTCAGTGGGATCCAGAAGGAAGAGGAGGCGGTGAGTGTATGTCGTCTGTCAGCGATTATCTGGGGCTCATGCAGTACAGGATAGTGGCTCTGCTGGTGCTGTCCTCAGTCGCGGGCTTCGTCATAGCCAACGGCCTGAACGGCGCGGGTGCACTGCGGGGCCTTGCGCTCGTAGTGCTTGCAGTAGCCGTAAGCGGAGCGGGCGCAGAACTTCTTAACAAGGTCCTTGAGATAGACATAGACAGGAAGATGAAGCGGACAATGAACAGGGCGTCTGCGCGCGGGCGAATAAACAAGACCCACGGACTTGCGCATGGGATAATCCTTTCTGCTGCCGGAATCCTCCTCGGTTATGCGGTGAACGTCCTTACCGCGGCGATGGTATTCCTCGGGATATTCTTTTATATAGTAATTTACACCATCTGGTTGAAGAGGAGAAGCAGGTTCAGCATAATAATCGGGGGCCTCGCAGGCAGCTTCTGCGTCTGGGCAGGCGTTACTGCCGCTTCTGGAACGATTGCGCTGCCGGGATTCGTTCTCGGGCTCCTGGTGCTTCTCTGGATACCAGGGCACATATGGTCATTTGCAATGAGGTATAGGAAGGACTACATCAAGGCGGGGGTTCCAATGCTGACGGCAGTTGAGAGCAAGAAGACCGGTGCCAGAGTGATCTCGGCATTCAACATTGTCATGGCTGCTTTCTCCGTTTATCTTGCTGTTTTCCTTGGAGCTTATTACGCTGTCATCATAGTGATACCGCTTGCGCTTTCGCTTTACCTCAGCTTCAAGACGATGGTCAACAGCTCTGCGGCGTGGACACTGTTCAAGTTCTCTTCTGTGTATCTGGCTTTCGCGTTCCTTGGAGTCATAGTCGCTGGCATTGCCTGACGCTGTGCCGCTTAACGTTAATTTCCTTTGCGCCTGCGCGTACTTCGCGCAGTGCCCCTTGCAAGGTCGTGGCCGCTGCGCACTTTGAGCATCGCATAAATGACTATTCCAGACATCAGGAGGAGCCCGATTGAGAACACCAATCCCCAGGCCGTTGTGCCTGCCACGTTGGTTTGCGCGGCATTGAGCGTGCCTGGGTCTATGAAGGCATATATGAATCCGGTTATGAGCGCGAGGAGCGTGACTGCTATCCCCGACATAGCTATTTTCCTCCTCACATTCCTCTGTCCCTGGAAGAAATCGACTGCGAGAAATGCGAGCGCCACCATCGTTATGGCGAAGAGCGCGAAGTACTGCAGGTTGCCGAATACTACGTCTACTGGAGCGCCGCTGAGCGTCGCCTCGTTGAACTCGATGAAGAAGCCCTCGAGAGGCGTTGCCACGTATGCGATTATCCATGTCAGGAGTATCGAGAGGCGTATAGGGTCCTTCCATGCCGGCCTGTCCCTTATTCTAGTCAGCATCAGCGGCACGAGCATTATCATTGCGCCGAGGCTCGCGAGAAACATTGTTGCGTCGTCGCTTGCCATGCCGTTGGAGGCAGTGTATGACACCAGCTGCATCTGGCCTCCAGGATTGCTCGCGAAAAGCAGCGGAGGCGAAAAGCCGGCGAAGGCCTCGAACAGGAATACTGTGACCATTATCACGAGCCCGGTGATGCTCACCCACATGCCCAACTTGGCGAGTCCCCTGCTCCGACCCTTGAGTCCGAGGACGTTGAACCGTTTGGCAACAACTCCGACGACTCCGAGTATTATCGCCATGCCTATTACGTGCGAGTGCGAGCCTATGAGCGAGTCGAAGAACGCTGCTGCGCCTCCGAGCCACTGCATGTAGCCGTTTAGGAACGCAGGAGCCGCTATGAATACGTGGTATGGATTGATCCACAATGCTATGAAGCCCATTATCCCTGCTATGAATGCGACAACCACGGCGGTTAGCACAAGCCAGTACGCAGAGTCCATCTTCCTGAAGTCTTTCCAGCCGGGCAGCTGCCTGCGCTTTGGAAACATGCCCATTGAGTTTTCGTAGGGATTGTACCTGCCCGAGATCTTTGCCGGAAGGAGGTACAGCTGCACTATCAGCGCTCCGCCCACGTCTGCAAGAAACAGCAGCGCGACGAACATTATTATGTCTGTTATCGGAGCAGTAGCTGCGTTGAACGCAGGCGATATGTAGAACAGCGCAGCGAGAGCGCCGAGCATGGTTGCTATGAGGGCCCTATATGCTATCGGGAAGTCTATGTTCGGTTCGTACTTGTCGAGTTCGAATGCGGCTATGACAAAATAGACCAGCAGTGAAGCAATGCCTATGCCTATTGAGTGGAAGAACATGTCCGAGGGCCCGAAGATGAATGACGGCGGTATTGAGCCTCGTGCGCCCGGAACAACGCCGAGGAGGAACCACAGCGCCGACATCACGCCCACTATCAGGAGCGTTATCCATACATAGGTGCGCAGGGCGTGCTTGTAGCTTTTGTGCGGCATGTTGTACCTGTTGGGCTTTACGCCTGTCTCACCGTAGAGGTCCCTGTAGCTCACCGCCACCATACTTTCCTTGCCTTTGCCACTTGCCATGCAGCTACTTGGAAGCCAAAGCTTTTTGACCTTTTGTTGCTTTCAGAGATTTGCGATAAGATTTTCTGGAATTTGCCTCTACAGAATATAACAGGGTAATAAGTTTACGTGCCAAGGCTTGGGTACAGCGGGAACCTGCGCGCGAGCTCCACGACCTGCTTCCGGATATCGTCCAGCTCCCTTGACTTCCTTATCTCTGCCCTGAAGCTGCGGAGATATTCGGCGCGCTCCTCCTTGCCATCGGGGAGTCTTCGCGCGCTTACGTATCTTATTACTGTGCCTATCAATCCCGCAATCTGCTTCATCTCCGGCTCCCCCATCCCTCTTGTAGTCAAGGCAGGCGTACCCATGCGCAGGCCGCTGGGATAGAACGGCGAGGACTGCTCCCCTGGCACTGTGTTCTTGTTCATGGTTATTCCTGCGGTATCGAGGGCGTCCTGCGCGAATACTCCCATGCCCGGGGCTATGGGCGTCAGGTCTGCAAGGATAAGGTGGTTGTCGGTGCCGTTGGTGGCCAGTCTTATTCCGTTTTTCATGAGAGCTTCGGCAAGCGCCTTTGCATTCTTCACCACCTGCGCCGCATACTCCTTGAACTCAGGCCTTGACGCCTGGAGCAGCGCCGTGGCTATGCCGGCAGTAACATGGTCGTGAGGACCGCCCTGCATCCCGGGGAATACGGACTTGTCTATCTTCTTCGGGAGCTCTGGATCCTTCTCGAGGCCCCTCCTTGTCACCATTATCATTGCACCCCTCGGACCGCGGAGCGTCTTGTGCGTCGTCGTTGTGATTATGTGCGCGTACTGCGCTGGGCTTTCGTGGACTCCTCCGATAACAAGGCCGGAGATGTGCGATATGTCTGCGGCGAGATACGCGCCGGTTTCCTCAGCTATCACTGCGAACTCCTTGAATGGCAGCATGCGCGGGTATGCGGTGCTGCCTATCCATATCAGCTTCGGCCTGTTCTCAATGGCGAGCTTCCTCGCCTCGTCTATGTTTATGTAGCCGTCCTCCCTGACGCAGTACTGTATGCTCTTGAATATCTTTCCTGTTGCGCTTGCCGGGGAGCCGTGAGTAAGATGGCCGCCGGAAGTGAGGCTCTGCCCCATTATCGTGTCTCCGGCATTGCACAGCGCAAGGTACACCTCCATGTTGGCGGGTGACCCGGAATAAGGCTGCACGTTGACATGCTCCACGTCGAATAGGGACTTGGCCCTGCTTATCGCAAGGCTCTCGATGCCGTCTATGAACTCGTTGCCGCCGTAGTACCTCTTGCCGGGATAGCCCTCTGAATATTTGTTCGTGAGTATGCTCCCGACAGCCTGCATCACGGCCTCGCTGGTGAAGTTCTCAGAGGGGATCATCTCGAGGGAGGTCTGCTGCCTAAGCAGCTCATTTTTCATGTAGCCGTATAGTTCCGGATCCAAGTCCTTTATCACATCCATTCCATCCACCAATTCAGCGTGATTTCCTGCCGAGCGGCCTTGGTTTTGCCTGGCCGCGTTCTTCGGCCTTCGCCGAGGATATCCTCCTAACCGCCAGGTACATTGCAGCTAATGACAGCACCGCGCCTGCGATGAATATCATCAGCGCCCCTGTGTCACTGATTCCTGCGCTTATGTAGAAGACTGCAAGCGCAAGGCTTACGAATGCGAATATAGGGGGTATTGCTGGCAGGCCTGCCTTGTACCTGCGCAGAACCCAGAAGGTTGCCATGAGCCCGATTGATGCACCGAGCGCGATTGTCATCGCCAGGGATATGCTTGCAGTGTAGGCGTAGGAGCCGACGGCCACGGCCATCGGGAGCATTATGTCGCCGTTGCCGAGCATCACATTCGACACTGCAGGCGCATTGCCGCTGCTTATCAGGCTGCGCAGCTTCCTGTCCTTTATGGAGCCAAGATCCTCCTTTGTGTACTTGAATGTGCTGCCGGGGTGAAGCTCAAGCTCCGAAGATCCTATCATGAATGCGAGGTTCATGCTTGCTGCCTGCCTGGCAAGAGGTATCATGAACTTGAGGACGAAAACAGCCAGGTAATCGTAGACTGCGAATATCCCGAGTATCGCATACAGTGCGAGGACGCCGAACTGCGCCCCGAGGTTGAGCCCTAAGAATGCGCCGACGCCTATGCTGCTTATTATAGTGACAATGTTCCTGTAGGCGAGGACGTTCAGCTTCTTGCTCCTCTTTGCCGCGTACAATGCTACGGCGCAGGCAGCGGATGCCGCAGTAATCAGCCACGTATTCGCATAGGGAGCTATGTCTCCGAGAAGAAGCAGGAAGAAAAAGAAGCCTCCGAGGAGCACTATGTACGCCTCTGCTATCACGAAGAAGTTCCTGCCCTTGTACGACCTGACGACGAATACGAGAACGGCGGCCACGGCTATGACCTCGAGTATCAGTATCCAGAGGTATGTGTAGACGCTTGCCTGCTGCGACTGCTGCTGCGAGGCCTGGCTCAGCAGCCCAGGAACGGACTGCGGGGGTATTCCGACGTACGTGAGCAGAAGGCCGGCGAACTGCGCGAGGAGGAACAGCGAGAAAACCGCTACAAGCTGCCTAAGGTCTATGCGGCGCTCCATGAAAACACTGTCAGAGGTCCTCCTCCTTCTTTACCATCTTTATGAGCCCGGGCTTCGGGCTGTAGACCTCCCCGGAGTGCTCCAGCTCTATGATGTATTTTGTTGTAGTGGCGCGGTCTATGCCCTGCTTCTCTGCCTCCTCGAGGATGCGCACCATCTTCGCGCTGCCCTCGTCCTTCTCCAGGGACTTTATGACCGAGACTATGCTGTTCATCTTGTTTATCTTCTCGCGCGGCAATCCGGTCATCAGCGCATCGATGTCGCGCCTTCCCCCTCTGTCGACTGCCAGGGTGTTGAGCATGTACTCGAACAGCGCTATGGCGAGCTCTGAGTCCTTCTGCGTTACTGTGTCGGCAAGCCTTGACTTCGCACTCGCCTCTGCCAGGCGCACCAGGCCCTCTATCTGCCTTGGGGTCATGGGCACCGCGCCGCTCTTTACCCCTATCTTCCTCAGCTCGACGTAATAGTCCTGTATCTTCTGGCTTGCCTCCTGCGTAAGCCTGGGCTTGACGTTCTTGCGCGCATATGCTATGTACTTGCGCAGCAGTCCGGAATCCAGCGGCGGCTTTTCTACCTGCTCGCGCAGCTCAATCTCCGCGAGCTGCGCGCCGGCGGCCTCGTGCTGCACTAGTATGTGCCTGGCTATCTGCTTGTCGAGCTCTTCGTCAAGGATGTCCTTTATCGGGAATATGAGGTCGAATCTCGAAAGTAGCGCCGGGGATATGTCGAACTGCTCGGCAGGATAGGAATTCGGGTCGAAGCGCCCGAACTTCGGGTTTGCTGCTGCGAGAACCGATGCCTTGGCATTGAACCTTGCAACGATACCGGCCTTTGCAACGCTTATGGTCTGCGACTCCAGCGCCTCGAGGAGCGCCGACTTGTCGTCGTCACTCACTTTTGAGAATTCATCGATACATACGATTCCGCCGGATCCCAGAACGAGCGCGCCGGCCTTTAGCGTCCATCCCCCTTCGGAGAACTCGTCGCGCTCCGCTGCCGCGGTGAGCCCTGCGCCGCTCGTCGACTTTCCGCTGACGTAGATTCCCTTCGGCACTATCTCTGCGACTGCCTGCAGGAGCCTTGTCTTTGCGCTTCCGGGATCCCCTATGAGCAGCATGTGGACGTCGCTGCGTATCCTTCCGCCGTCGATAAGCCTTTTATCGGGCGTGCCGCCGAAAAGCTGCAGAGCCAGCGCCTTCTTTATCTCGCCGTGCCCGTATATGCTTGGCGATATGGACATCGCTATCTTGTTGAATATCTCGGGGTCCCTTGACAGCTCCACTATGGACCTCTGCTCGTCCTGGCTTATCTCGAGCTCGGCGAACTCCTTCTGCTTGGACTTTATCGATACGGCATCGAAGAACATCGTGAATATCAGCTTGTCCTCCTTGCCCTTCGACGTGCGCCTGGGCTTTATGCGCAGTATTCCGGTTATGTCTATCCTGTCCCCTGGTATCACGCTGTTGACAAGATCGTCCTCCAGCCAGACCTCCAGATGCCACGTTGGAGTGCTTCCGCGCAGCCTTTCGAGAGGGTCCTGGACGGCTATGCGCTGCAGGTTGGTGAACCTTGACTCCGCATTGTCCTGCTTGAGCGCCCTGCGCTTGCACTGCGGGCATACGTCGATGGTGCTGTCCCGGTCTATCTTGAGCTTCAGCACCGTGCCGCAGAACAGGCACCTGAACACCCCCATGTTCACCCTTGGGGTTATCTCCGACCTTTTCACCACAAGCGAGTCTAGCGTAAGCATCTTGCCTATGTACTCGGAGCCTACATCCTGTATCAAGGGCATGTGCGTCTCTATTCCAAAGAAGCGCACGTATACCGGCTCGAGGGCGTTGGGATTTGGATTGAGCTTGAGCAGTGCTGCATTTGCAATTGGAAGTATGGTGTCTGGACCCTCTATCAGCTGGTCTGCTATCTCTGCATCGAAGCGCTCGAGGTTCTTTATGTCTACCGCAAGGCCCCTTTCCTTGGGGTATTTTATGTACATGTCCTTTATTTGCTCTGAGTAGTAGGAATTGAGGAACTCGAGGAGCCTGTCCGTGAGCACATTGCTCGCTATCTCATCCATGCGCACCTACCACAGCAGAGTATTGCGTAGAAAAGGAATAAAAGACTGCATAGCAAAAGGTTATAGCGATAGTTAGGTGCTTATTTGGCAAAGTTCTACATAACGACCCCGATATACTACGTCAACGACAAACCTCACATAGGCCATACCTACACGACTACCATGGCAGACATATTCGCGAGGTGGCACCGGCTGCTGGGCGATGACGTCTTCTTTCTCACAGGCACGGATGAGCACGGAGAGAAGGTGCAAAAGGCTGCGGAGAAGCAGGGACTGGGCCCGGAGGAGTTCGTTGACGCCATGGCGGCCCAGTTCATGGAGAGGTGGAAGGGCTTCGGCATAACCAACGACGTTTTCATGAGGACTACTGACCCGCAGCACGAGAGAACGGTGAAGGATTTCATTAAGAAGATCTACGACGCGGGAGACATATACAAGGGGGAGTACGAGGGGTGGTACTGCACGCCTGACGAGACATTCGTAACAGAGCTGCAGCTCAAGGATGGAAAATGCCCTTACTGCGGCAGGGAGGTGAGGAAGGTGAAGGAGGAGAGCTACTTCTTCAGGCTTGGCAAGTACCAGCAAATGCTGCTGGACCTGTACGACAGGAATCCAGACTTCCTGTCTCCGAGGTTCAGGGCCATGGAAACGATAAACAGGGTAAAGGAGGGCCTGAACGACCTGAGCATAACAAGGAAGAGTGTGAAGTGGGGCATAGAGTTCGAGCAGGACAAGGGCAATGTGCTTTACGTCTGGCTCGACGCGCTTATAAATTATCTCAGCGCATTGAAGTGGCCTGATGGCACGTTCGAGGACTTCTGGCCTGCTGATGTACACGTAGTTGGCAAGGACATCGCATGGTTCCATGCGGTTATCTGGCCGGCGCTGCTGATGTCTGCCGGCATAGAGCCTCCGAAGAAGGTATTTTCGCACGGATGGTGGACTATCGAGGGCAGGAAGATGGGGAAATCCCTCGGGAATGCAGTGGATCCTGTCGATATAACCAGAAAGTACGGCGTAGACGCGCTGAGGTATTACTTTGTGAGGGAGATGCCGTTCGGCGAGGACGGCGACTTCTCTGAAGGCAAGCTCATAGCCAGGATAAACGGAGAGCTTGTCGACGATCTGGGCAACCTTGTTTATAGGAGCCTCACGCTTGCGGAACGGTTCGGAGGGAATATAACGGGCACGCCGGAACTCGACAGGGGCCTTGACATAGAGAATATAAAGGGGCTGATGCAGAAGCTCGACACGTTCAACGCCATAGAAGCCATATGGGAGCAGGTGCGCAGGACCAACAGATACATAAACGAGAAGCAGGCGTGGAAACTGTCAGGCGAGCAGCTCGGCAACGTGATCTACAACCTTCTTGAATCGATACGCGTAATATCCATTCTGCTTAGCCCGTTCATGCCCGAAACTTCTGAAAAGATACGCGTGCAGCTGGGGGTGGAGAAGCAGGGATTGAATCACTGCGGATTCGGGGAGTTCAGGGGCAAAGTGAGCAAGCAGGGCCACCTTTTCGAGAAGTTCAGCAGAGAGAAACATTCTGAAAACCCCTGAAGGAGAACTGGAGGCCGGTGCTATAACGCAGATGATTTCGGGAATCTGCGGTGCCGCACCAGCGCTTTCGCGGCAACCAGCACGACAAGCGCGGCTACAAACCACACGACAATGTCAGCTGCTAGGCCGGGAATGTAAAGCGAGATGAGCGTGCCGGCACATCCGTCAGAAGAAAGCGACATCCAGCTGTACGGAAAGCCGTAGTTGCCGATGAAATAAGGCGTTGACGGTATGACCATGCATGCCGAGCTGCTTTGGTACCTTGAGACTGCGCCGATGGCCGTAGCAAGCGTTATCGCTACTCCGATAATCAAGGAGGCACACAACAGAAGTGAGAGAGGCGTTAGCTTTTCCATTGAACCGGCGCCTTGGCATCTGGGCTTGCGCTGAAAAACGGCAGTTGCCTGTATCCCAGGATGCCGCTCAGCGCATTATATGGTATGACCTGTATCTTTATGTTGAACTCGTTCACACTGTCGTTGTAGAACTCGCGCCTGTCCGCTATCTCGTCCTCAATCTCGACTATGCTGTTCTGCAGCTGCATGAAGTTGTTGCTTGCCTTGAGGTCCGGATAGTTTTCCACATTAGCGAAGAGAGTTTTGAGCGCCCGGGTTATCTGGTTTGACGTTTTGATCTTGTCATTCACGCTATCATCCTGCACGTTCGCCCAGGAGGTGCGCATGCGCGTCAGCTGGGCCAGAACCGTTCTCTCGTACTTTGCATAACCCTTTACTACGTCAACAAGCGAGCCTATCAGGTCGTGCCTCTTCTGCAGTAGCACGTCTATGTTAGCCCAGGCCTTGTTCACATTGTTCCGGAGCATTATAAGGGTGTTGAATATTATCACGACAAGGCCGAGCACTACCACGGCGATTACCCCGATTATGATTTCGAGCAGGATGCCCATGCGATCACATTGATTGTTTTATACTGCTGCACATCGGTTATTATAAATGCTTGGGTTATGGCTCGATATACACTTGGAATGACTCCTCAGATGAACCGCCTTGCCAGGATTCACGCACCTCCACTGTGCAGGACCCTGACGCGCCAGGTTTTACGTTTACATCATATGTTAGCAGATATTGCTCCGGTGAGAGGACCATAGGATATTGGCCATTGAACATATTGGTCACGTTCAAGAGACTGCAGGCACTGACATTGATATTAGAGACACTGACTGTTTGGCTGCTGCTCAGATAAAAACTTATTGTTCCGCTTCCGCCGTATACAGTTGATTCTATCGGCATTATCTGAAATTGGGGGTTTGCCATAGCAGATGATTGTAAATTCAGATGCGGCACGCCGGCAATAAACAAGTACAGTGAGACTATCGCCAGAAGTATTCCAAGCCCTAAGGACAGGAAGGCTGCTTTTTTCTCGGATTTTTGGACTCCGCTTCTGGATTCCTTGGTTACATCCAGGATTTTGCTGTTCCTTCCTACGGACATCACCTTTACTGGAAGGCCGTCGAAGCTCTTGCTTATGCCAGTGACGGTACCCATCGCAAAATAACTATTGTCCACAGGCATTACGAGTTCGGATATCGCGAGCCTGTTGCCTTTGAATACGGCAATGTCATCTGGCTTTTTATCTGATGTGCTGAAGTTAAATTTTCCGAAATCTATTTTTGGCGGGCTTGATTTTAGGTACTGTATGAAGTCTTTGCCTTCCTGCGTTCCGGTTCTGACTGATTCGTTTTTCTTGTTAAGTATGTAATATCTTTTTCCTGTAAGGATGTCTGCAACGCTGGCATTTTTGAGGTCTATGGCAAGGTAACCTGTGCCGTCGGTCATAAGCAATGGAAGCGCATCTCCATAAGAACACATGCCTGCCCAGTAGGTTCCGCTTCTTCTGCGCAGCTCCTGCTCAAGCCTTAGCTGGTACATGAGGCACTGAGTTGATGATGCAGCTGCTTTTATTGATGATCCGCTTTCAGATATGAAATGCCCCTGTATCTCGTTCAGGCCATTTGCTGCTGACCTAATCTTTGCGAGCGGAATTGCTTCCGTGTCCTCAAGCATGGAGAATTCGTACCATCCGATTGCTATGAATACTACTCCAAAAACGAGAAGTGATGGGATTAGCAGAACCGAGGAATAGGAGTCTGCTATGATGACCCTTGATTCTATGTATATGACTATTATAAATGCTATCAGCACCAAGTAGAAGGGCCCGGTAAGGCCTCTACCTTTTGCGCGCGTTTGATAGTTCTGGAGTAAGAAACTGCTCTGCGCCTTAGTGAGTGCCTGCTTCATGTCAGGGGATTTGAAGATGCCTGCCATTGATAAAATCAAAATCCCTGAGCTGTCTTGCAGATTGGAAGTTGGCGTACCCATTTAATCATTCGTTACGCAGTCCGCAGCGCGGAGCCCGTTGCCTTGTACCCCGTCCACTGCGCTATCAGAATTAGTATTGCAGAGACTATGTATATCACATACGCGGCTATGTTGATTAGTATTCCTGATCCGCCACCCGAAGTGAGCACGCCTGATGCATTGAGCGATGACAATAGAGAGGTGCTGGCGAACAGGCTCATTATGCCTCCTGCAAAGGCGACAACTATTCCTATTATAAGTAATGTTGAGGAGGTGTTGAGGCCGTTCTGCGACATATCCCGACCGAGAAGCCTGTACATTTCACGCAGCTTCCAAACGAACAGAAACTCAAGTATCATGAAGATAATTGCGAACAATGCCATTACTCCAGAAAATGCGCTTACGCTTACCGCACCCGTCCCGGAAAACGACGTAGACTCCAGTATCGGTATATTGCCGAGAGCCACGATTACGTAGATTACGCCAATTACTGCAGTTATTATAACAAGGTACTTTAACCATTTTGATATTGACGCATAGGCAGGCGCAGAGGGCATGCTGCTCCTTCTTACGTCGCGTATTCCGAATGTCAGTGATAGCATGGCGTACACCGCAAATACAAACATTGATATCATCATCACAAGCAGAAGCACGCCCAAGCCAGCCAATGCGATACTCATTGACGATGCCATGAGAAGATTGCTCAGCGCTGATGACACAGTAAATAGAATGCCTACTATAATCAGGTCCAGGATTATGGCCAGCAGTACTGTAATGGATGAATAAAGAAAGAACTTGTTGAGGCTCCTTATGCCCTCCATTGCAAGCAGGTTTATCTTTATACCTGCGCTTCTTGAAGCGCTGTCGGCAGACGCCTTTGACAATGCCATAGTTTCACCGAAATAACTATGAAATGTGCATCCTTTTATAGGTTTCTGGGATTTTGGTTGCTTCAGAGGCCGAGTTCCGACTTGTGAAGTGCATTTATAACATAAGTGGTAATCTTCGAGTGTATGCTGTACTAGGGGCTTAAGCTGACGTTCGATGACTTCATAAAATGCCTGGGCTTTCCGGAATTAGTGGACATCAGGGAAAAGGATGCAATAAAGAAGTATGTGAATGAGGGTGTGATAGAAAAGGTGATTTACAGGGACATACCGGAGCTGCTGCCCATAAAAGATGTTGCGGTACTTGCTTCGGTATACAAAATAATCGCGGATGAACCGGGGCAGCTCATCGAACTGCAGAGCCTGGCGAGCGGCCTTAGTATATCGCGGCAGACGCTTTCCACTTATCTGACTTATTTGGAGGATGCATTCCTCGTAAGAAAGCTTTACAAGAAGTCATAGCAGAAAGCCCACGATTTTCAATCGTGGGATGAATGCGAAGGGCATGGATTTATAATTGTAATCAGGTATATCATATGGCAGTGAAGTAAATGAAATTAACCCAGGTTGTAA
>JAKAVL010000037.1 GCA_021817305.1 Microcaldota archaeon
CACAATGAAGGAAGCCCTGGAGCTTGGTTTTTTGCCGGTAACTTATGGAGATGTGGTGGTGGACAGAGCAAAAGGCTTCAGCATAGCATCAACCGAAGAAATATTTAGGTACATTGCAATACAACTGAAACCAGTTAAGATAATTATAGGTACTGATGTCGATGGAATATTCGATTCGGATCCAAAGAAGAACAAAGACGCAGAATTGATAAAGAGGGTTGACAGAAGCAACTTTGACACGATACTGAAATACGCCAGCTCCTCAACGAAGGTTGATGTTACAGGCGGCATGAAGACAAAGGTCAGATACCTATACAATATGTCAAAGGAAACTGGAGCAGTCTGCCAAATAATCAATCTAATGGTCCCAGGCAATCTAGAAAGGGCAATGTCCGGGGAAGAGATGGGGACTATAATAAATGCCATAGGATAGGGCTTCAATGCTTGACAAAATAATCGTAAAGGCTCCTGGCATCATAAAGCTGCTCGGCGAGCATGCAGTGGTGTACGGCAAGCTGTCCCTTGCAGTTGCGGTGAGCATTTATGCTGAAGTTTCAGCGAAGAAGGTGAAGAACCGACTGCTCACGATAAGAAATGCGGATTTCAAGAAAGTGAACAAATTTTCAAGCGCAGAACTCACTAAAATGTACAAAGAATACATATCAAAGGAAAACATCGCATCATACGTTGAGAAGAACGGCGCCGTCGAAGCACTTATGCTGCCCTATGCAACAATAGCTGCAAGGCTGCAGGAAGAGTTTCACATTACACTTGTTGGATACTACCTCAGAATCAAGTCGAGGATACCGAGCCAGAGCGGCCTCGCGAGCAGCGCATCCTGCTACACTGCGTTCACAGTTGCGCTTGCAAAGGCAAGCGGTGCAGAGATTCCTGATGATAAACTTGTCGATGTCGCGCGCGACGGGGAGCGCGTCTCGCACCTGAACGTCGGCGCTGGCGCGATAGACGTCAACACATCATTCTACGGAGGATATGTAAGCTTCAGCAAGGAACAGGGCGCAAAAAGGGAGTCGCTTGGCATAAGCCCGAAGCTCCTCCTCATAAACACGGGCCCCAAGAAGCCTACGTCTGAAACAGTAGGCAATGTTGCAAGGCTTTACAGGGAGCAGAAGGAGGACACCGAAATGAAGCTGAACAGGATAGAAGAGTGCTCGAGGGAGGGCCTCAAGGCTCTTAAGGAGAGCAATCTCAGGAAACTCGGCAAGCTGATGCTGGAGGACCAGGAGCTGCTCAGGCAGCTCGGGGTGTCGAGCCCAGGACTCGACAAAGCCGTAGAGATTGCCATGGCAAACGGCGCCCTGGGCGCAAAGCTGAGCGGTGGCGGCGGCGGAGGCATCGCCGTGGCGCTGATCAGTGGCGGCGCTAGGAAGCTCAAGGAGCCTCTGGAGAAGGAGGGGTTTACCGTTTACAAAGCTGCGAAGGTATCTAATCAGGGCGCAAGAGAGTACCTGCACCGGCAATGAGCTAGGAGTCCATGGCAAAAGGTCTGATAATATTCGACGTGGGCGGGGTATTCAGGGACTCGTCAAGGGCGCTTGACGAAGGCTACAGGCGCGGATACGAGAAGGCGGGCCTTCCCTACAACTTCAGCTCCGAAGACACGTGGCACCTCCGGGGCCTGGGAAAGTACAATAGCGGCGCGTCCTGTATCAATGCTCTCGTTGCCCTGACCGTCGCAAAGAAAAGCCTTGGGGAAATTCTATCGCACGATGACCCTGAATCCACGCTCGATGATATTGTATCAGAGAACATGGGCGAACGCGAGGCCATGCTCTCAAAAACTATTATTGAGACCTACAAGAGCTATTTCAAATCAGAGGAAGCAGGGAGTCTGGTGAAGATATTTCCCGACGCATCTAGGATATTATCCGGGCTTAGAGACAAAGGCTATGCCCTTGCAATATTCACCAACAGCGCAAAGGCCACAATAAAACGGGATCTCGCAGACGTGGGCATCGAAAAGTTCTCGCTCATACTATCAGAAGAAGATGTAAAGCAGAAGAAGCCTTCAGGAGAAGGGATACTGAAAGCCATGAAAGAGCTTAATTTCAGTCCAGAGCACACCTATTATGTGGGAGATGCCGTAAGCGACATCATGGCCGCAAAGGACGCGGGCTGCAAATCCATAGCGGTGCTTTGGGGAATGGGCACTAGAAGAATCCTCGAGAAGGCAAAGCCCGATTACATATTCAATGACATAAAAGAGATGGCCGGGTACTTCATGCGCGAGTGACGGCCCGCACGGCCGTTGGAAAATCCATTTATATTTTGTCGTGCATACTTTCAGTGGTGACATGGCAAGCAAGGAAAAGATCCATCTGAACAAGCTGACCAGGGAGGAGGAAGAGGTCATAGTGAACAAGGGCACGGAGAGGCCGTACAGCGGGAAGTATGACGATTTCTACGAGAAGGGCGTATATGTGTGCAAGAGGTGCGGAGCTCCTCTATACAAGTCAGAAAGCAAATTCGATGCGCATTGCGGCTGGCCAGCCTTCGACCAGGAGATTCCAGGCGCAGTGGAGCATGGCGAGAGTGCAGGCCTGTTTTCCGGCACAGAGGTGCATTGCGCCAGATGCGGAGCGCATCTGGGCCATGTCTTCAAGAACGAGTTTTTCACAAAAAAGAATACGCGGTTCTGCGTTAACTCAATATCCCTGAAGTTCATACCTGAAAAATCTAAAAAGGAATGACGTATGTCAATTAAAACTGAAGAGATAGTCCTTGGCGGTGGATGCTTCTGGTGCACCGAGGCAGTAATCAAGATGCTTAAGGGCGTGGTTGCTGTAACTCCGGGATATGCCGGCGGCACTATGAAGAATCCAACATACAAACAGGTATGCACTGGAGAGACAGGGCATGCGGAGGTAATAAAGGCCGAGTTCGATCCGAGCAAGCTTGGCCTTGAGAAGTTTCTAGAGGTTTTCTTCGCTGCACATGACCCGACCTCTGTCAACCAACAGGGAGCAGACACCGGTTCGCAGTACCGGTCCATAATACTGTACACGGACGACAAGCAGAAGAAGAAGGTCGAGGACTACATAAAGAAGATAGCAGGCAATTTCAAGAAGCCCATCGCTACAGAGGTCAAGAAACTTGATGTATTTTACCCCTCGGAGGACTACCACAGGGATTACTACAAGAACAAACCCCTGCAGCCTTACTGCCTGCTAGTCATACGGCCGAAGGTGGCTAAGATAAAGAAGGAGTTCAACGAATCCCTGAAATGACCTGTTTTTAAACCCCATTTGCCCTGAGTAACAAATATATATCATGGACTACGAATTGTTTTTATGCCACCCTTGAAGGTAACTGTCAAGACGAGCATGGGCACGTTCACCTGTACCCCAGACCGTGTAGTGGCCACCATCGATTCGGAGCACGGGAAGAAGTACGGCTTCGCCCATGAACTGAGAAACGGAGACAAGGTAATCGTCAGCAAACCCATCGCAGAAAGCCTTACGCTCGAGGGGCACATAATACCCACGTTGTGGGCAAGGTCAGAGCAGTACCGCCACGACCGAAAGGCAATTTTTGAAGGCGACGGCCACGACCTTCCGACAACGACGAGACTATGCCGCCTCCTCTCATCTGCTGCGGAAGCAAATGGTGCAGTCAGCCATGCTTCCGCAACAGAGCTTGTGCATGGCCGTCTTTGCGCCCTTCCTGATGAACTTCATTATTCGCACTCAGAGGTGTCCGCATGGCTGAGCAATTCAGTCATGTTTCCAGAACGGCCCAAGGCCCTGCTTGCAGTTGCGCAAATGCTGAATGCCAATGAGTTGCATACGTGGACGGAAGAGATAATAGCCCAGGAGATGATGCCTGTTAGAAGGCTCAGGGCAATACACAGCCACATCCGTGCCATGCTTCTGCGGCCTTCAGATCACAGCACAAACGGGGGCAACGGTCATCCTCACAGCGGAAACGCGCACCGCCCAAGACTTACAAGCACCGAAGAGCTCGTGAGGCTTCTCGAAACGGAGTACGGGGATAGCGCATTCAAGGATTTTGTCTCAACTGCCACTGTCCTGGACGTATCAGTCCATAAAGAAAGACAGCAAGAAATGCACAACGCAGATAGCGCACAAGACGACGGGCTAGGCAAACGGCTCATAACCTTCTCCTACGCAAGCCCAGGGCAGAAAGACCAAGTGCTGCACAAGTTCGGTTCTGGCTCTGAGCGTAGCATGGAGATAGAACAGAATCTAGAAAAAAGAAGGATGCTTCTGAACGCGCTCTTCAAGGCATTCGTGCCCGTAGCAGAGGGCATAGAGACTGCGCCCGTGTTCTCCGCAAGCCCAGACGGCGTCAACCTAAGGATACGGGTAGACATGAACAGAAAGCTGAACGACCACTTCTCCCAGATACTGACGTTCGGAAGGCTCTCTACGGTTAGCGGATGGTATGCGAGCCTGTTTACGGAGATATGGAACAGCAATGTCCGGGATAGAATCAAGCGGGCAATATACTCCTCTGTGCCAGAATCATTCCACAAAGAGGTCGATGGCCTTCCGCCTTTCAGCAATTACCTTGCAATATTCAGAGATGTATACAACAACTCGATAATCGAGAGGCACATCTTCTCATTTGAAGAGTTCATCGGGCTCTTCAATCTGACTATGGATGGCATGAAGCGCGCCCTTCCAAGGTTTATCACAACATACGAGAATGCGCGTGCGGCCCACATGACCCTAGAAACATGGAAAAGGGGCATAAGCAGGGAGCTTGAGCATGCAGAGAAGTATGACAATGCGCTTGAAGGGAATGCCGAGTTCTCGCAGCTGCTGCGCGAGGCGTCGAGCCTTCAAATCCCCAGAACACTTGTCATTGTGCAGAACGGCAACGGCAGAGAGGAGCTGATGGGCAAGCTCAAGGAGGCATACGGCATCAGCAGCTTCCACAGGCGCTAATCCCTGAACATTTTCGCAATCTTCCCTACGCCGGAAGTATTTATGACGTCATCCTTTGTGAGCCAGCCCCTCCTCGCAGTTCCTACGCCGAAGCGCATGAGCCTGAGATGCTGGGTGCGGTGCGAGTCGGTGTCTATTGCGAACTTAAGCCCGTACTCCCTGGCCTTCATTATGTTCTCGTCGTTCAGGTCAAGACGCTCGGGATAGCCGTCTATCTCCATCACGACATCGTTGTCCTTCGCGGCCTGGAAGACCCTATCGAGGTCCAAAGGTATCGGATCGCGCTGGTGGATTATCCTGTCAGTTGGATGCCCTATTATGTCGACATCGCCGCTTTCTATGCACTTCACCATGCGCTTGGTCATCGAGTCCTTGTCCATGTTCAGGCTGGTATGAATGCTCGCAAGAACGTAGTCCATATCCTTCAGCGCAGCCTTGCCGAAGTCGAGGCTCCCGTCCCTGAGTATGTCTGTCTCTGCGCTCTTGAATATGCGTATCCTTCCATCTAGTTTGTCGTTCACCCTGTCTATCTCCTTTACATACTTCTTGAATCTCGTCTCGTCCATGCCATTCGCGACGTACTCGCTTTTCGAATGGTCTGTAATGCCAATGTACCCGTAGCCCAACGCAATAGCTGCCTCCGCCATCTCCTCTATTGTGTTCGCGCCGTCGCTGTTGGCTGAGTGCACGTGCAGATCGCCCTTGATGTCTTTCAGCGAAACAGGCACAGGCAGCTTGTGCTGCATCGCCAGCTCTATCTCGCCCCGGTTCTCACGCATCTCAGGCACAGGATATCCCATCCCGAGGATTTTGTATATCTCCCCCTCGTTTTCGCTCTCGACAATCTTGCCTTTTTTATCGAACAAGCCGTACTCATTGAGCTTGTAACCCTCGCGTATCGCTATCTGCCGCACCTTCACGTTGTGATCCTTGTTGCCTATGAAGTACTGCATCGCCGCGCCGAAGCTCTCCCTCGGCACAACGCGTATGTCGCAGCTCAGCCCTATCTTAAGCCACACGGTCGACTTGGTCTGGCCCTTTAGCATAACGCTCTCGACCTCCTCGATCTTCGTTGCGAAGTCCATGGCCTTCTCGGGCTTCTCAGATATGACGAGTATGTCGAGGTCTCCAACCGTTTCCTTCATCCTCCTCGAAGATCCCGCAAGCTCGGCGCGCTCGACGAGCCTTGATTCAAGCAGCTTCCTTATTATGGACTCCGCCTCCGGAAGCGCCGTTCCCAGAAGCATCCTGCTCGATGCAGCCTCCACTGACTCTACTCCCTTGCCCAGCGCCTCCTCGCTCTTCTCGCCGAAGCCCTCAAGGCCCCTTATTTTCTTCTTCTTGAGCACGGCCTTCAGGTCCTTCATGTTCCTCACCCCGAGCTCATTGTAAAGTCTGAACGCCTTCTTCGAGCCAAGCCCGCGCACCTTCGTCAGGCCTGTGAAGTCTATGGGGTACTTCCTCTTCAGTTCCTCATACTTCCTCATGCGCCCTGTCTCAACGTACTCCTTTATCTTCTCAGCGAGCCCTTTCCCTACCCCTGGGAGCTCCATTAAGCCATCGATTCCCTTCTTGCGCAGTATGTCAGCCACGTCCTCCTGAAGCTCGCTCACGGTCAGCGCAGCCTTGCGATACGCGCGTATCTCGAATATGCGCTTGCTGTCCTCTATCTCTATTATGTCAGCTATCTCGTCGAAGATTTCCCCTATCTTCTTGTTTTCCAATCCATTACCTTATAAGCTGAGCTTCTTCATGATCTCGAAGTACGCATCGCTCGCATACTCCTTCGGTATATTGTTGACG
The DNA here is from genome assembly GCA_021817305.1 of Microcaldota archaeon. GTDB lineage: Archaea > Micrarchaeota > Micrarchaeia > Micrarchaeales > CABMGC01 > JAJZOD01. The sequence continues at coordinate 6,735 of JAKAVL010000037.1, forward strand.
AACAATCTCGCTCCCCTGAGGTTTATACCCTTGCGCCTCGAGATATAATTGCCCTTGATTATCGACCTCATCACGTCGTTCATTGTATCATGTGCGTTAGTCTCCAGCGCGTAAAGCGTGCTGCCCTTTATCGTGAACCCGAAAGCGCCCTTGTGGCTGCGTATGAAGTTGTCCGACGCGGTCCTCATGAACGCATCCGGTCCCTTCAGCATCCTGGCCTTTATGCGCTCATCAGGCGCCAGGAAGAGCATGAAGCCCTTTCCATTGCTTATCCACTGCGCAGTAATGTGCATCCCGAAGCCGAACCTCGCGGCATGGCCTGTTATTATTCCTGATTCGCGCCGCAGCTGCGGCCATATAGTATCCTCGCTCTTGTCAGGTACGCGCATGACTACTAAGAATGACCTGAGTCCCGTATCTGTTATCAGCTTGTTGACCTGCCTGTGCACCCTCTCCGATGAGAACTTCCTTCCCTGGAACTCCCTGACGTTTGGATTGCCCACAAACCTCCTTGCCGCGAGCACGAATCTGATAAGCGATTCAATGGATGCGCCAGCGGCAACGTTCCTGTTCCTGTCTACCGGGTCTACAACAACAAACGCGTGGTTGAAGCGCTTCTCAAGCTTCCTGTCATTCGAGTGGCCCTTTCCTGGTGCAACGGTCACCGGAAGCCGGAAGGAGGCAGCGCTCTCAAGCAGCTTTTCGAGCGATCCAAAGTAGTGTATGAGGAGTTCGCACAGGTACCCTGAGAATCCGCCGGTCTTCACCTCTGCGCCGTATGCATTATGCGCCATCAGGAAGTACTTGAGAAGGCGCACGTCGTCTCTCTGCCTGTCGGTCAGCCTGGAGTTGATGAACTCGGTGTGCAGCGGGGTTCTGTCGACGGATGTCGCAAGCTCCTCTATGCTGTCGATCTTCAACGCCGGGACTATGTCTACTTCGATGTTCCTCGACTTGACGAGAAGCTGCACATACGGGTGCTCGGCGTACTTTATGCTGTACGTGTCCCCGCTGCCCCTTGCCATGGCCCTTCTGCCGTAAGACAGTCCAAGCTTAACGAGTTTATCGCGCGGAGTGTCCCTGGGGAACAGCATGAATAAGTCTATGTCGGAGTTTCCGCGAAGGTTCGTGTCCTTCGAGACGGATCCCGTTACCCTGATCTCTACATTTCCTGGAACTATGTTCCTGAGCCTTTCCATAACCCAGTTCACGTTGGATATCGTCTGCCTAGTCTCCTCCTCTGTCGGCCTTATGTCTGGCAATACCCTGTCGAATACTCCCCTCATGCGCTTATGTGCGGTATCCATGCAAGCATGAGTATATCAATGGCAAGGAATATAAAGAAATCAGCCCTGCTGCTTCTGGGTCCTTTGTTGGCGGCCCGGTACCGATTCATCCTTGCTGATTTTGATGCCTATCAGTGCTATCTTGTAGCCTATGTTCGCGAACAGGAACAGCACAAGCACCTCAATTATGTAATAAGCGCTCGTGGAAACGGTGTTGTTGAGCCCCGTGCTGAGGCTGCTCACCGACGCGCTTATGTTGCTCCCAGAACCCTGCAGCTGCGAGCCGAGAGCGCTGTTCCTCTGCGCGTTAGTGTACAATCCATATCCGAGCAGCATCGATATCAGTATCACCGCCACCCCCACAACGACAAATGCGTCTCCCTTGTAAGACATATGACCACAATTTATCTGTAAGCTCGCATTAATATATTACTATCGCAACAAATATGTAAGTCCGATTATGGGCTCTTGGCGCAGTAGCAGCGCGTTCCGTTCGCAAGGAACTTCTTAAAGGAGGTTCCATCAAGAATCGAAAAACGGAAAGGTCGCGGGTGCGAATCCCGCAGAGTCCACAAATACTCAGGTGCATGGCGGTGCAGGGCATGGTTGGGATTCCTGAACTTCGGCTTGCCAACCAGCACATCTCCAGTGCTGCATCAGGGAAACCCTCAGATATCGTATTCTCACTCGGTGCCGTACAGGCCCAGGACTACAACGCAGCACTTTGGGCAGTGGGGTGCGCTGCAAGGCGGCTACAATACACCACATAACGGATGCAATATCGGATAGAAAGATAATCAGGACCTGGCCAATGCGCAGCACGCTGCATTTTGCATCGCCGAGGGATGTCCGGTGGATGCTGGGTCTTTACAGTGAGGAATCAATTCCGAACTATCAGAAGCGGAATGGGCTGACGGAGCAGCTGGTCGAGAAGGGCCTGCATTTGATATCGAAGGCATTTGGCAAAAGCGGGCAGCTCACATGCAAGGAGCTGCACGTTGCACTGACCGGAACAGGCATAAACGCACTAGACCGCACCGACGTTCAGAGCCATATTATCCGGAAGGCGGGCCTCAGCGGCACTGGTGCATCAACGCTTGCGCATAGCAACGGAATATTCCTCCCGACGATAGTTGTCGGTGGACAGGTCATAGGGACATGGAAGGTCAAGCCCGAAAAGAACGTGATTACAATACGCCTTTCGCCTTTTGCCAGATTGAGTGCCTGGCAGAAAACGCGAGATAGACTACGCCGCTGAGCGCTACGGCGAATTCCTCGGTACGCATGCAACGGTCAGGTAATCCTGCGTCATCTTATCGAGTCACTAGATTTATAAAAGGATACTGCGTAAAGTTGATAGGCGATGCAAAATGGGAGAAGAAGCAGTAACATTGAATATGGGCGCTCCTGAGGAGTCCCAGCACAGTACCGGCGGCAGGCACTTCTGGAATACCGACGGGGAGGTCATCGCCGAGCTGCTGCAAATGGCCAAGGATCCGAAAAGCGAGCAGTGCGGCAAGTTCCTGCGCATGATACAGCATGCGAGGATGATGGCAATGATCTACGGGGCAGATGAGAAGGCTCCGGAGAACAACTGAGCGCACACGATATAGTGGGAATATGGCTGCCAAGGACAAGAACAAGATCGGCGTCGCGGTCGCATCGGCAGTGGGCCTCGGCGCGATAATAGGCGCAGGCATATTCGTGATGAGCGGGACATCGATAGCGCTCGCGGGCGCGGATGCGCTCCTCGCATTCGTAATAGTCGGAATAGTCGCCATAATAATCGCACTTGAGCTCGGGGAACTGGGCTCGATAATGCCCTTCGTACGCGGTGCATCATATTCCTACACGTACAAGGCATTCGGCAGTGAACTGGGCTTCATAACCGGCATGCTCAGGTATATGGCGCTTGCCGTGTCCATATCAGCTATAGCCCTTGGCTTCGGCTCCTACCTCTCCAATTTCATCTTCGGAAGCGCCATAACCTCCTATTCGATAGCATTCGCAATAGTCCTCATAGTCGTGCTCTCGGTAGTCAACATGCTAGGGGTAAAGAAGGCAGCGCAGTCCGACTTCGTTCTGGTGTCGATAAAGATAGCGATACTGCTAATATTCGTTGCGTTTGCCATGTTTATAGCATTGTCAAAACCCGGATTCTTCACAGGACTTACATTCACCGCATCAAGCGGGGTCTTCAGCGGCATATTTGCGGCAAGCGTTGTCGTGTTCTTTGCCTATTCTGGATTCCAGTCAATATCAACAATCACTGACCGTATAAAGAACGGCGCAAAGGGATACGTAGCAGCAATACTCTCCGCGGTCGTCATAAGCATAATAATATACGTGCTTGTGGTGTTCGCGATGCTTCTTCTCATACCCCAGCAGTCCTACGGGACGCTGCTCAAGGCCGACCCCATCGCATTTGCGCTCACGCACAGTGGCGCGCCTCAGTGGCTCATATACCTGATCGATGTCGGTGCGATGATCGCCACCGCCTCTGCCACCATCGCAATGATACTCAGCTCATCGCGCTCGCTGTACCAGATGAGCGAGGACAGGCTGCTCCCCAAGTTCTTCAGGAAGTACAACAAGAAGAAGGATACGGCCGAGAATGGAATAATCGTGTCCGCTATAATCGGCGTAGTAATGCTTTTCTCCGGGAACATTTACGTAATCGCATCTATAGCCAACTTCGGGCTGATGTTCGATTATCTATTGATAGGCTTCGATGTCATACACTTCAGGAGGAGGGGAGTCAAGGCGCCTTTCAGGATGCCCCTTTACCCATACCTCCCAATAATCGGCATAGCACTCCTGCTCCTGTTCTTCACGGGACTTACCCAGGAGGTCCTTGCCGCAGGGATAATAATCCTGCTTGTCGTCATGTTCAGTTACTACTTCCTTAGGGAGTACCGGAACAAGAAGATAATACGGATAAGGCTCTTCAACTAATGGCAAGGCAGTACCAAGCCGCTCCCTTCTGCACATAAACTTTAAATACTTTCCTATTCGTTTAGGTTTAGGTGCATAAATGGCGACCAGAAGAATCGGGGATACGAGAATAATAGAGAAGCCCACTGCTCTTGTCAGAGACATCGACAGGCTGGGCAAGCTTCTACGGCGCGAACATTATGTCATGGGCGACGTGACCATGGCGCTCCATCTTGCAAATCGCCGCGACCGCATTCAGCAACACGCCACATACATCTAGGCGCGGCTGTTCTTTTACCGGCTCAGGCATCAGAGCCCGAACTTGAAGCTTACCTTGTCGTCGATCATTACTATCACGGTGAGGACTAAGGCTATTAGCAGCGTAATTATCGCAGTTGCTGCTACAGGCACAGAATTTATGTATACGCCATAAATGAGCCAAAGCACCTGGCTGGTGCTCAGGAAGCCCAGCCAGTAGAATGATATCTCCTCGGCCCTCTTGGTTTTCCATACCTTGTGCAGCTGCGGTATCAGGGATACAGTTGAGAACACGGCAGCCACGTAGCCTACAAGAATGACGATGAGCAGTAAAGCACCCAAAGGCCGATTTGCCTGGTAGCTATCCAATCAATATCTATAAATATCGCACACTTGTCGTAATGCCTTACGTCATATGTAGAACATGCTTAAACCCTTATAAAGCTATAGATTAAAATGAAGTGCAGGCCAGAAGGTAAGCAAATGTCTAGCGTTAACGTAAGAATCGCAGGCGCGAACGGCGACGGCGTAGAGTCCAGCGGGACCTTGCTCGTAAAGGTCGCGGCAAACGACGGCCTGCAGGTGTTCGGTTACAGGGGCTACCAGTCAATAATACGGGGCGGCCACGTGTGGTTCCAGGTGCGAGTGGGCGACGGAGCGGAGAAGCTTCACAGCCATGGCGACGGAATAGACGTCCTTGTCGCATTGAACCAGGATTCAATTGCAAACCAGAAGAGCCACCTGAATGCAAATGCGGTGGTAATTTACGATCCAACAAAGGTCAATGTCCAGGGGCTTGATGCGTCGAAGTGCAAGCTCCTCCCAATCCCGATTCTAGACATAGCGGTCAAGGAGAGCGGCGACCCAATAATGAGGAACACAGTTGCCATGGGCGCTGTGATAAAGCTGCTCGGCATAAACATGTCTGTGTTCGAGGAAGTAATAAGGCGCATGTTCGGGAGGAAGGGAGAAAACGTTGTCAAGAGCAACGTCAATGTCGCATCGGTTGGCTACTCATACGAAGGGGTCTCGACGATCTACAGCCTGAAGAGCGACGGAAAGAAACGATACACTATGGACGGCAACACCGCGCTATCGATAGGCGCATACGCGGCAGGATGCAAGTTCTATTCCGCTTATCCGATGACTCCTGCAAGCGGCGTGCTTCACTGGTTCGCAGCGCATGACAACAAGGGTGTCCTATTCAAGCAGACAGAAGACGAGATAGCAGCCATAAACATGGCCATAGGCGCATCCTACTCCGGGGTCAGGGCCATGACTGGCTCAAGCGGCGGCGGCTTCTCGCTTATGGTCGAGGCGTTGGGATTCGCAGGGATGATAGAGACGCCACTTGTGGTTGTAGAGGTACAGCGAGGCGGTCCGAGCACCGGACTTCCCACCAAGACTGAGCAGGCGGATCTGCTTTTTGTCATGCACGCGTCTCAGGGAGAATATCCCCGCATAGTCGTTTCCCCCAGGGACATGAACGAGTGCTTCACCCTAGCAACGCAGGCGTTCAATCTCGCGGATAAGTACCAGTGCCCGGTCCTCATAATATCAGACATGTTCCTCGCCGAGCATTTCGGCACGGTAGATGGCTTCGACATAGGCTCCGTCAAGATAGATAGGGGCAAGATCGCTATGGCAGTGCCGGAGGGCACGCGCTTCAAGCGCTATGAGTACACTCAGGACGGCGTCTCGCCGAGGTCCATTCCAGGAACCAAGGGCGTGGAGTTCATAGCCCCTACCGACGAGCACGATGAGTACGGCGACCTCATAAGCGATGCGTTCGCTGGTCTTGACAGCTCCATAGACACGCGGGTAAAGATGCATGACAAGCGCATGCGCAAGATGGACATGATGCTGAAGAATGAAAGCATCTTCGTGCCGCATATCGAGAATCCTAATGCGAAGCAGTTCCTTGTAACCTGGGGCTCCACTACCATGCCTTCACGGGAGGCCGTTGTTCTGCTTAAGGAAAAAGGACTCGACTTCGGCATAATCTCCTTCAGCTACCTCCTTCCTCTCGACAAGGAGAAGACTGCAGCAATGCTCAAAGGCAAGAAGCTGATAGACGTAGAGTGCAACTACACTGCGCAGCTCGCACAGGTGATAATGATGAATACTGGCATAGACATAAAGGACAGGATTCTCAAGTACGACGGCGAGGCGATTACCGGCAAGGAGATAGCCAAGAAGGCAGAACAGATATCAAAGACGTGATAAAATGGCAGACAACGCATCTACACAACCGACCGCTTCAGCACCTAAACCAAAGCAGGTTTACACATCAAAGAACAAGCCCATATGGTGCCCCGGCTGTTTACTTGGAGAAACTCTGGTAATAAGCAATCCTTCTGCTAAGCCGATAAAGGACATATCGGTTGGCGAAAAGGTCTTAACTGCGGATGGCACCTATAAGAACGTCGCTGCAAGGATAGAACACCGACATGAGGGCAAAATGTATAAGATACGAGTAAAATTGTTTGGCACTGTAGATGCTACTCCAGAACATCCTTTTGTTGCAGTACCTAGAGAAAAATCCAAGCGCCACAACTTAGAATTTATTCCTAGAAAGGTGGAAGCCGAGGAACTTAGAAAAGGAGACTATCTCCTATTCCCCATAATGAAAGAGATTAAGGATATTGAAGAGATGCCTTTGATTTACGAGAAGAGGAAAAAAGACACGCGTAGTAAAGATATGCCCTCAAAGATACCGATTAATGAAGACTTTCTACGTTTAGCAGGATATTACATAGCAGAGGGCAGCTCGCATGGCAGGTCCGTAATATTTAGCCTTGATAAGAATGAAACGGAGATCATAGAAGACGTTAATTACTTGATGAGAAACATATTCGGATTAAATAGTCACATAACTCCGCAAAGCAGAGGCGGAAACGGTGTTGACGTTGTGTTTCATTCCTCTTATCTTGCTGAAATATTCAAGAAAATGTTTTCAGATTCAGCTGCTACAAAGAGTATCCCTCACGAATTTATGTTCCTGCCAATCGAAAAGCAGAAGGCTCTGATAAGTGGCCTATGGAAAGGCGACGGATGCTTTATGGAGGCAAAGGCAGAGTATACTACCATCTCAGTCGTTCTCGCAGAACAATTGAAAATGTTGCTCCTTAGACAAGGAATAGTTCCAATAGTCAGGCCAGAACCTGCTCATGGCAAACACAAGACAGCATACCGGCTTTACGTGTCATACTGCGATAGTTACAATAGATTAGCGCAGATAGTTGGTGTTGATGCGAGAAGAAAGAATTCCGGACAAAATAACTCATTCATACTGAAAAATGGCATGGTATATATGCCAATATCAAAAATCGAGACGTTTGACTATAACGGCACTGTCTATGATTTAACTATGGACAGTTCAGATCACACATTCGTAACTAACGTAACCGCCTCTGGAAACTGCGGCGATTTCGGCGTGTTCGCATCGATAAACAAGGCCCTGCAGGAGCTCAACATCGACAAGCACAATGTTGCGATAGTCTCCGGCATAGGGTGCAGTTCGGCAATGCCGCACACGTTCAGCACCTACGGCGTCCACAGCCTCCACGGCAGGCTTCTCCCTACGGCTACCGGGATCAAGCTTGCGAACCACGGCCTTACTGTCATAGGCACAGGAGGCGACGGAGACGGCTACGGGATAGGTGGTGGCCACCTCGTGCACAGCGCCAGGCGCAACATAGACATGACATACATAATCATGGACAATGAAACGTACGGCCTTACCACCGGACAGACCTCCCCGACGGCGCTGCTCGGCCACAAGACCAAGTCAACTCCTTTCGGCGTCATAGAGATGCCGATAAATCCGATGGCTCTCGCGATAAGCGCAGGCGCGACATACGTAGCAAGGGGTTTCTCAGGGGATCCTGCACATCTGGCGCAGCTCATAAAAGGGGGCATAGAGCACAAGGGATTTGCGCTCATTGATGTCTTCAGCCCATGCGTCACGTTCAACAAGGACAACACCTTCGAGTGGTTCAGGAAGCGCATCTACAAGCTAGAGAGCCAGGGCCACGACCCGTCGAACCTTGGAATGGCGGTGCAGAGGGCATTCGAGGACATGGCCACGCAGTACGAGAAGGTGCCCATAGGCCTTTTCTACAAGGCCAACAGGCCTACCTACGAAGACCTCGAGATATCGCTCAAGAACGGCCCGCTAGTAAGCCAGGCCATGCCGACGCAGGAGCAGATACAGGCGCTGATTGAGGAGAACAAGTAAGGTCCCTGTTACCTTGCTGTTACGACCAGAAGTCGTCAAACTGGAATGCCCCTTCCACATTGGCACTTATACTATTCGACCTTCTTTTTGCTTCTATAAGCGAGACTGCATGGTCTGTGAGCTCCTTTGCCCTGCTTTTCCGGCATGAAATTCTTCATGGGGTCATTTACGAGCACTATCCTTGGCTTGAACATTTAAGGGTGGGAGGATGTCACAGCGTTTCTACTTACGTTCGCCTTACCGACTGCGCAATCAGCTCAGATATGTCAACCAGTTTCGCCTTCTCAAAGTTCACGGTGTTAGTGCCATACAGCCTCGACACTCCGGCGGCGCCCATCTTCTCATGCGCATCATCCACCATGAGCAGGTGCACCGCTGCCGCGGCAACGTTTCTCGCCCCGTGGGACAGCGCGAAGCGAGCAGCCTGCGCAATCGTGCCCCCGGTGCTTATCATGTCGTCAACCACAACCACATCCTTGCTGTCTATGCCCTCCTTCGGGGCGTTTACTATGCTTATGTCCCCGGTGTGCCTGTCCCTTTGCTTGTCTATGTGTGCGTAGTCGCATTCCAGCACTTCCGCAGCTGCCTTCGCAAAGTCCAGTGCGCCTTTGTCCGGAGCAAGTATGAACGGATCCTTGAAATCGCCCTTTATTCCAGAGGCAAGGTCCCTTATCGGATCAACTACCGCAACCTTTCCCTTGAATGCAGCCAGCGGCTCCTTCTTATGCGGCGCAACAGTGACAAGTTTCCCGACGCCGGCGCTGCCGAGCATCTCCAGAACCGCGCTTATGCTCACTATGTTGTTCTTGCCCTCGAAGTGCCTGTCCTGCCTCGCGTATGCGAGGTAAGGCACTACTGCAGTTATGCTCTTTACCCTGCGCCTCTTCATCTCGTGCGCCATGAGATACAGCTCGAGCAGCCTCTTGTCCTGGAACGGGTACGTGGTCTGCACAAGAACGACATCCTCGCCCTCCTCGTGGTCCTCAATCGTTATCTCGGATTCGCCGTCAGGGAATATCCTCTGCCCGGCCTCTACGAATCCTGCTCCCAGTACAGCCGCCAGCGGCTTCCCTATGCCTGTTTTCGAGGTGCCCTCTACGACTAACATAATGCAACACCAACCTCCGCATGTATATTGCACGGAAAACTTTTTAGGCTTTGCATGACAGCGACACAGCTAAATAGATACTGCGAGATGAATACCCGTTGGTCACATGGTTTCCATAGCCATAGTAAGGTCGAAGTTCAATGCAGAGATAACGGACAAGATGCTTGAGAGTGCGCTGCGCCACGCGAAGAAGCTCGGCATACGGGTCGTGCATGTTGCTGAGGTTCCTGGCGCATTCGACATGCCTGTCATAGTCAAGAAGCTGCTTTCCCGAAGGGATGTTTACGGCGTGGCGACGATAGGCGCGATAATAAAAGGCTCGACGAAGCACGACGAGTTGATAGCATACCAATTATCCAATGCGCTCGTCAGGCTGTCATTGGAATACGGAAAGCCAGTGGGTCTCGGGGTCATGGGTCCGGGGATAACCTGGAGCCTTGCCAAGAAGCGGATAAAGCAGTACTCGGAGCAGAGCATTGAGGCGGTGCTGCGCGTTCATGACGAACTTGGAAGGATATGATCATTGGTTTCATGCTGGCATGGTCACAGCATATCTGCAGATTTGAAACCTTCCAGAACCCTGTTTTTGGCCTCATTATACCCTACGAACTCCTTTTCAGGAAGAAGCCTGGAAAGCTCCCTGGTCCATACAGATCCGAGTAAGTTTATCCGTCCTTCCAGCCTCTCTGAACTATACGCTTGGCCGTGTTCCCGCATCTTTTTGTCGATTAGCGATGCTCTGATTGCAATGCCTTTTTCCAAAAGAAAATACAGGTCAAACAAGTCCCTGGCCTTGGCGGTATGCCTGAAAAGCAGGGCATGGGTCTTCTCTGCCAGTATCTCATCCTCTTTCATGACCAATGCCACATAGGGCATAACATCGGGATACCTAGGGTTTCTGCGCAATGCAGCTGGTGTTTCTATAACACTGGAGGTCAGGTCCACCTCAAGCTTCAGGTGCTGGTACTTTTCTGCGGTCTTGAATAAAGGGCCCATTATGCTCAGTTCATACGCCAGGATGTCGTGCTTATCCCTCCTCCTCAGAACCCGGGTGGAGTACGACTCAGATGCCTTCTTTACGGCGTTGTCCAGGCACCTCGCGGTTCCTGTTTTCCCGCCTCTCAGCAACGAGAAGTCCAGGTCATCGGAGAACCTCGGCAATCCGTAAAACTTGGAGAGGGCCGTGCCGCCCTTGAATACGAGGCCTGCAGCGTCCCTGTACACGAAGGAGAGGAGCAACTCCTGCAGGTAGCCCTTCTCCTTTTGGTAAGGATGTTCGTAGTACTGTGTATTGAGGAGCGTGTCATTGTCAATCATAAAATCCCCCCTCCCTTGCGCACGCCACAAGCTTCTTGGCTTGCTTCCTGTATCTATACCCAGAAAGAAGATCCAACACGCCGGTTATAACCTTCCTGTCACGGCTTTTCTCTGCGTAGCCTATAAGTTTATCGACGTCTATGCGCGGAGGTTCTTCCAAGACGTCCATGTCCAGATCATTGACGTCCTTGAAGTAGAGTATGTCCACTATGGCTTTTTCAGGATCTGCGATGAAGATGTTGCTATCGTCGTCTTTGTGATATCCGAACATCATCTCTGGTCTTATCTGCCTGAATGTTATACTGAAGCCCATGACGTTTTTCAGGTTCCTGTGTCTTTCTGGGGACAAAACATACACCGTATTGGGTATCTGTGTGGTGAGACCGTAATAGCGCAGTGCGGATACCATGCTTATATACGACGGGTAAAGCATGTGCGACGCGACCTCGTACTCGTTCGACCTCTCCTTCACATAGTACAGTCCGCGCTCCGCCCTGCCCAGCAGGTTGTTCTTCACTGCCCTATGCAGGAAAAGCCTTGTATATGCCCTGGGCATTTGAAGCATCTTCAAGGCCTCGTTGAACGTAAACACAGGCATCCTGCTCTCGTTCAAGGCCTTTACAAAAGCACCGGTTTGCATGTATATATATCACAGCACACATATTTAAGCATTATGTTTCGTTAATTATCATTTGATAATTATTGCAACACTACACTTTGCTGCATCTTTTAAGATACGCAGACCATCCCGCTTCCCTGTAAGCCTTTGCGGCCTTCAGCGGATCCGGCGCGCCGTATATTCCCCTCCCCACAATTATGGTATCGGATCCTGCGGCGATTGCCTTGCCCGGTGATGAATACCGTTGGCCTTTTCCATCTCCTCCCTCCTCTATTTTCACTCCCGGGGTAAAGATAACGTGCCCAGGGACCGAAAGCGCTGCGAGCTTGGCCAGCTCATCCACGTCTCCGCCGTTGCCGATGTGCCCCGCAACCATGCCTTCGTATTTTCTTGCGAATTCCACTGCTTTCTTTGTGTAATCGTCAGTGGCAAGATTGCCTTCGGATGACATCTGCGAAAGTATTATCACACCTCTTGGCAGGGAGTCGCCTATCTGCTCATTGGTCCTGCCTATGCCCTCTATTATTCCAGGGCCCGGAACCACATGCACATTAACGAAGTTCGCCCAGTCTGCAATCTTATACACGCCCTTCGTGTACTGCAGCACCGCGGTGTTGCCTATGTCCGCCAATTTCCTGTCCTCGAATATCATGAAGTTGTGCTTCGACGCAAGCTCCACGAGCATTTTGGTTATATTCGGAGTGAAGTCCTCGAGTATGTCTATGTGGGTCTTGAGCACCGCGATCTCCGTGCCCATCGTTCCTGCAAGCCCCAGAAACCTGGCAGGATCGGTCTCATCATCAGAAAATATGAGGTTTGTCTTCTTTTCGGCCATTAACGCGAACAAACGTTTAGCTGCAGGATTCTTTGCCTGTTGCGACCTTTCCTCATATCCAGAGTTCAAATGAGTCATCAAACCCACTACTATCATTAAGCCCTGGAAGGGAATCGAACCCTCGACATCTTGTTTTCCTGTGTTCTTGATTAAACCTCTTTCAAGAAGTTTACAAGACAAGCACTCTACCACTGAGTTACCAGGGCGCGCTATTTTATTCGCGATTAACCTATAAAAACATACCGCAATGCTAGACGCTTATCTGGCTCCTGTCAACGCTGAACATCTTGTGGCGCTTCGGTCTCAGCTTGCTCACCACATAACTGAAGGCCTTTTCAGGCTCAGTGCGCCCGCCGAACGTGAATATGTCAAGGTTCGCGTAGTTGTCAACGTGCCAGGCATGCAGCACCGCATGGCCTGCGTCCATAAGCACCATGATGGTGATGCCTCCCTTCCTGCCCCCTATGGACGCCTGCTTCGCTTCCACTACGCTGACATTTGCCATCGGAATGGCCTCCTCCAGTATCCGTTGCAAGTAATCGGCATCGTCTATCACATTCTTGTCCACGCTGTAGAGGTCCCCGAAAACATGCTTCCCTATCAGGCTGTCCTCCTCAACGATCTTTATCTGCTCAATGTTCTTGAGACTCTCCTCGTTGCCGCGTATCTTCAACTGCTCCTTGAATGGCGATACGTCCGCCTTTTCCTTCCTTTTTGCCAATATGCTCATGCCTTTCACCCGCCGTTCTCCCGTTTTTATCTCTTCCACTGGAAAACTATATTAACTTGCGCTTACCACTCCTAACGAACAAAGCGTACTGTGTGGTTTTGTGCTTGAAGGGATAAAGCTTGACAAGAAGGAGCTCAGGAAGGAGTTCTCAAAGAAGCCGAAGGAGTACTACTCGGTCAAGATATTCGAGGAAGAAGGATTCGAGAGATACACCTGCAGGATATGCGGCAAGAGCTTCTGGAGCGCGGCAGAGCGCGACACGTGCGACGATCCAGAGCACACCGAGTATTCATTTTTCAGGGAGAAGCCCAGGCCGGTCGGATACGTCGAATTCTGGAAGAAGTTCTCAAAGTTCTTCGAGCAGAACGGCCATGCGTCGATAAAGAAGTATCCTGTTGTGAGCAGGTGGAGGCAGGACCTCTACTTCACCATCGCCTCGATCCAGGACTTCCAGCGCATAGAGAACGGGGCCATGAACTTCGAGTACTCTGAAAATCCGCTCATAGTCCCGCAGATGTGCCTTCGCTTCGGAGACCTCGAGAACGTAGGGGTCACTGGCAGGCACCTTACGAGCTTCATGATGGCAGGCCAGCATGCATTCAACTATCCAAAAGAAGGGTACTGGCGCGATCGCACTATCGAACTGAACTACAAGTTCCTGACCAATGAGCTCGGAGTGAAGAAGGACACGCTAACTTACAACGAGGACGTGTGGGCGATGGGCGACTTCTCAGAGTTCGGACCCTGCCTGGAGAGCTTCTCAGGGGGCGCCGAGCTGGTGAACAGCGTTTTCACGCAGTTCGAGAGCGTGAACGGTAAGATAAAAGAGCTGAAGGCTCAAGTCGTTGACGTCGGCTGGGGATTCGAGAGGCTCATGTGGTTCTATACCGGGTTCGACAACGTCTACGAGGCGGTGTTCCACGACATAATAGAAAGCACGAAGAAGAAGCTGCCATTCGAAATGGATAATGCGCTCTTCAGGAAGTTCGCAAGATATGCAAGCGAGCTCGACGTCACCGAGATAAAGGGCTTCAGGGAGAAAGAGAGGGAACTCCTGAAGAAGGCGGGCGTATCCGAGAAGGACTACGTGGCAAGGGTCAAGCCCATGCAGGCCTACTACGCAATACTGGACCATGTCCGCACTCTGCTGTTTGCAGTTTCGGACGGCGCACTCCCGTCGAACATAGGCGGCGGCTACAACCTGCGCGTGATACTGAGGAGAGCACTGGGCTTCATAAGCGAGTACGAGATGGGCATGGCACTAATGGACATAGCGGAAAGGCAGGCGAGGGAGCTAAAGGGCCTGTATCCCGAGTTGGGCGATAGCCTGGCTACGCTATCCGATGTAATCGATATAGAGGCAAAGCGCTATTCGCGCAGCACCGAGAACGCGAGCAAGATAATCAACGCGCTTCTCAGCAAGGGCAAGCCGATAGGCAAGCCGGAGCTGCGCACGCTTTATGAAAGCAATGGAGTAACTCCAGAGCTGATCTCCGCTGTTGCGCGCAAGGAGGGCAAGGCCATAGAACTCCCCGACGGTGCATACGAAGACATAATCAAGGGCGATTTCGCCGCAAAGGAGAAGGCGAAGAAGCTGCACATAGACTTCAACGAGGAGCTGCCACAGACCGAGCAGCTTTATTACGAGTTCAAGTCAGAGTCCGAGGCAAAGGTGCTGTGGGCCAGCGGCAAGCACGTCGTTTTGGACAAGACCCCGTTTTATCCTGAGGGCGGAGGTCAGGCTGCAGATCACGGCACGATCAACGGCATAGAAGTTGATGACGTACAGAAAGTGGGAAGCGTTATAGTTCATGTGATGAAATCCAATGCCGATAACAAGATATCCAAGGGCAAGAAGGCCGAGTGCAAGGTCGACATGGACAGGAGGAACCGGCTCATGGCGCATCACACCGCAACGCACCTCATCAGTGCCGCTGCCCGTTCGGTGCTCGGCAAGCATGCATGGCAGGAAGGCGCAAGGAAGGATGCGGACAAGGCCCACATTGACATAGCGCACTACGACAAGCTGAGCGACGAGCAGGTCAAGTCCATAGAGGACTGGGCCAACGCCGCGATATTCAATGGCATAAGCGTATCGGTAAGCGAGATGGAGCGCGGAGAAGCCGAGTCGAAGTACGGCTTCACGATATATCAGGGGCACGGCGTGCCCGCAAGGAAGATGCGGATAGTTGTCGTCACGGATAAGCACGGCAGGCTCATCGACGCAGAGGCATGCGGCGGGATGCACATAGCCGGGAGGGAAAGCCTCGTAGGAACCATAAAGATAATCAACACTGCAAGGATAAGCGACGGCGTCGACAGGATAGAGTTCGTCGCCGGGAAATCCGCACTGGAGTACTTCCAGAGGGAGCACAGCGAGTTGGGCGCATCGGCAGAGCTTGCGAACTCGGAAAGGTTCGAGCTGCACGGCAAGATAGAAAGGATGCGCAGCGACTATTCCACATTGAACAAGAAGCTGAGCGAGAAGGATGAGGAACTCGGCAGGGTAATCGCAGAAGACATACTCTCGCAGGCAAAGGGCAAGGAGACGGAAATAATGATTGAAAGAAGCGAAGGGCGCGAGGTCCTGAGAAAGGCGCTTTCGGCTGCGGTGCAGAAAAGGCCGGAGCTGACGGTGCTTGTCAAGAGCAGCGCAGGAGAAGTAGTGTGCATGTCCGGCAAGAGCGCAAAGCACTCTGCAATAGAGTTCGCAAAGAAGAAGCTCGGCAGTGCTTTCAAGGGTGGCGGCTCGAAGGCCATGGCAGAAGGCATACTCACCAAGTGATTTCTTGGACTGGTACTCAATCCTGTACCCAGTAATAATATTCCCTATAATCTACATATTCCCTGCATACGTGGCAAACGGCGCTCCAGTCATATTCGGCGGCGGCGCGCCGATAGATTTCGGCAGGAAATTCCGCGGCAAGCCGATATTCGGAAAGCACAAGACCATACGCGGCTTCGTGTTCGGGCTGGCGTCAGGCGTAATCATCGGCGCTGCGGAATCGTTTGCGTTTCCCTATATGCTCGGCATAGGAATAGCGCTCAGCCTCGGGACACTGCTGGGGGACATGCTAGGCAGCTTCATAAAACGGCAGACCGGCCACAAGGAAGGCAAGGACGTATTCCTGATGGATCAGTACATGTTCTTCGTCATTGCATTGCTGTTCGCATTCCCACTCGGGCACATGCCGAATGTCTACGGCATAATCTTCCTGATTATACTGACTGGAGTTTTGCACAAGCTCACCAACTTCCTCGCGCATAAGGCAAGGCTCAAGGAAGTGCCGTGGTAGATTTACTGGCGTAAACCCGCGGCATTGCCTTTCATAAATACCTTAACGCAGAAAAATGCCCATGCACCACTACACCGAGCTTCCTCTGCATGGTGGCAATGCACCCAGATGGCTTTTCAGCAGGATGGTGAAGCTGGGCAGCGCCATAGGCACGGTAATCCTCGACGAGTTCGGCGCAGACGAGCTTGTGGCAAGGCTCAGCGATTCCGCATGGCTGCAGGCCCTAGCATGCACCATGGGATACGATTGGCATAGCAGCGGGACTACGACAGTGACAATGGGCGCTCTGAAGGAAGCGCTGAACGACACCGGGGAGATATTCATAGCAGGAGGAAAGGGCAAGGCAGGCCTCAAGACGCCGCAGGACATAACAACGGGTGTTGATGTGCTTTCAATACCCGGTGCAGATGACGAATTCAAGGAGCTCAGCAGGCTCTCGGCAAAGATAGATTCGGCACTGGTCTACGACAACGTAGGTATATACCACCACACCTTTGTCTTTTCAAAAAACAGGAAGTGGAGCGTGGTGCAGCAGGCGCTCGACTCGAAGAACAGGAAGGCCATACGCTTCCAATGGAACGGCGGCAATGTCGACAAGAAGGACATAGCGAACGAGCCGCACTCGGCCGTTTATTCTGACATGCGCAAGATCTCTCTGGACCTTACTAATCATGAGAACGATTGGGCGAGGTCAGGAAGCATAGAGGCGCTGCGCGAGTTCCCCTACTACTCGAAGGACTCACCGCTTACGGATTATCCGTCAAGGCATGCGATAATTCCGAGACTGGACATAAGCAAAAGGGGCCTCGATGCCATAAAACGCGCAAGCGAACGCGATCCCCAAAGCTACAAGGAACTGCTTCTCGTAAAAGGCATCGGAAGGTCTACACTGAGATCCCTCGCATTCGTCTCAAGCGTAATCTACGGCAAGGAGCTCTCGTACAAAGACCCTGTGACATACTCCTACAACGTCGGAGGAAAGGACGGGATACCATTTCCGGTAGACACAAAGACATATGACTCTGCCATAAGCGCAATGGAGCACATGATAGACGGAGCAAAGCTTGAAAGCAAGGAGAAGTACGCTGCGCTGAGACGGCTGTCGAGCGCGTTCAGCACATGAGCAAAATCAGATCATTAACGGATGGGAGGGTGTCACATACTTAGGGTCATCAAAGTATATTTATGACCACTGAATCAAAATATGCTTTTCGCCAAGCTTTCCGCAACAAGGCAAAAGCGCAGGTCACCCGCTTTCCTTTGGCTGGGAATCCCTTTTCCTCGCCTTCTCTATCTGCTGCTTGAGCACATCAGCAATGAAGCGCTTTGTCATCGAGTCGGCCCTCGCAGCTATGCCTATCTTCGTGGCGTAGATCCTCGCCATGCGCCCCTTCTCCTTCTTGCTGACAGTCGCGAGCTCCGGCAGCTTGAACAGGAAGCCGTACTTCGGGGGGCGCGAGCCGTATTTCATGTGCTTGAAGAGCGCCCTCTCGGCTCCGAGAAGCTGAATAGTGCTCGCAGGCATCATGGCAAGCCTCTGCAGCGAGCCGGCCTTGCTCAGCATCTCTGCGGCTATCTTGTAATCTATAAGGTAAACGACGTTTGGCATGAGCTTCTTTGTCTGCAGCTCAAGGAACGCGTCGAGGCCTTTCTGAACCTCAGAAAGCCTGAGCATCTCACCGGCAAGCTCCTTCATGGCCTTGTGCTCCTCAGGGTCCATGTTCGGGAATCCGGTTGAGGATTTTATTTTCTCGATAAGCATGTGGGACTCGCCCCCTAGGATGTCGCTGATTGATTCGTCATCTGCTTCTCTGCTGCTTACGCCTGACACCAGCTTTGCGAAAGTATCGTGGTTTTCGAGCCTTATGTTCGGGAAGTACGCACCATACCACTCCTCCAACCTTTCGTATATGGTGTTGCGTATGCGCTCTATCTCGCTGTAGGAGTTGATGGCCTGTATTATCGAATGGTCTGCTGCAGATGCCGTATAGGCTGTGCTAACGCCACCCCGCGCCCTCTGCATGAACCTCTTTCTCCTGTCTGCCATGCCTTCCCTGCCGCCAAAGCCCCTGCCGCTCCTCTCTCCCTTATCCCTATCTGCATTTCCGAATCTTCCGCGGCCTCTGTTCCTGTACCTATTGTCGGGCAAGCAAAACACCATGATTAGATGGTTTATCTTCTCTGCGAAACAATTTATAGCTTTGCGCGCCTTGACTCAAGTATGACCAATGCTGTGTCCACGGTCTCGCGCAGGACTTCAAGCAGTTTCATTGCGGAATCCTTTGCATCGAAGGCGCTTCCGGTCCCTATGCCCCCCAGGTCCATGTACTCTGCCTCAAACGCCTTCCTGTTCTCTATATTTATTGCCCTTATCCTTACCTGCGTCCCATAGATGCGCACCTTGCAGCGGCTGAGCGTTCCTACCTTCATCTTGCCTATGTCAGCATCGCTGATGCTCACGCCCTTCTTCTCTACCTCGAATGCGCTCCCGTTCGCTCTATGCTTCTTGTCCCTTTGGCATTCTCCCAGGAGCACATGCTTTGCCTGGCCGATGCTTCTGATCCACGGGACATGCTCGCGCATTTCCACGGCAAAGGCCCTGAGCGTGTCCTCGTAGGCTGCGTCTTCTTGCACCACCCTTATCCTGCCCGGGCTCATAAGCGACACTCTGCCCTCCAGGCCCGCACCACAAAGGAATAACTCCCTCGCAGCCTTCCTCACCGCGCCGACGAACTCATCAGTATAATCGGCGTCCGCCGCCCCTAACAGACGCTTGCATGGATTCACGGCGGACCTCGAAAGGGGCGTTCTAGGCGCGGCCGGAGCATTATCTCCTGTCACCCTGTCGCTTCCATTCATTTTCGCCAGCAAACGCATGCGAACCTTATAACCTACCACGCCAATATCTCTAGCTGCCAAAACAATACCTTTCGTGCTCAAAGGTGCAAAATTCAGATATAAATAACTTGTTGGTTGATTAGTATTAGTTTTTTAAGCACAAGCCAAGTGGTGTAGGGATGTCGGAGAGCAAAAAAGAGAACAAGGCATTTTCAATAATAGAGCGCAGGGGCATATTCTATCCTGCGTTTGACGCGTACAACGCCTCAAGCGGCTTCTACGATTATGGTGCGATAGGGCTCAGGATAATGAGGGGCATAGAGGGCGCATGGCGCAACATATTCATAGACGAGATGGGTGCGACAGAGATACAGACAACTGACATAGTGCCAGAAATAGTCCTCAAGGCGAGCGGCCACGTTTCCACGTTTACCGATCCGGTCATAGGCTGCAAGACGTGCAAGAGCTCCTTTAGGGCGGACAAGCTTCTCGAGGAATACTACGATAAGAAGCACGACAAAGAGGGGCTGGCTGCGCTTAGGAAGTTCGACAAGAAGGCGATGCAGGCAAAGATAACAGAGTACAAGATACGCTGCCAGAGGTGCGGCGGCGAGCTGCAGGGCATAGAAGACGTAAACCTCATGTTCAAGACGCATCTGGGCCATGGCACAGACAATGTCGCATACCTCCGCCCCGAAACTGCGCAGGGAATATTCGTTGACTTCAAGAACCTATTCAGGATCTACGGCTTGAAGCTTCCGGCGGCGATCGCGCAATCAGGGAAGGCGTACAGAAATGAGATATCACCGCGGCAACAGCTAGTTCGCATGCGCGAGTTCCACCAGATGGAGACGGAGATATTCTTCGACCCTGCAGATGAGCAGAAAAGATTCAATTCCATCGATCTGGATGCACTCCTGTCAAAGGAGATAAGCTTCGTCTACCGTGGCGGCAAGGAATCAACTGAAACGCTGGGCGCTCTTCTCAAGAACGGCCGGATACCCAACAAGCTATTTGCATTGTGCGTCTACATGGAGGCAAAGCTGCTCGATACAATCGGAATACCGAAGAACGTGTACCGGTTCAGGGAGGTGGAGAAGGAAGAGCTGCCGCACTACTCCAAGGGCAACGTGGATTTGGAGATAAGCACTTCATACGGCTGGATAGAGGTGTCAGGGAACGCGTACAGGACCGACTGGGATCTTTCGCAGCACGCCAAGCTTTCCGGAAAGGAAATAACCGTGCTTAGCAACGGCAAAAAGATAACGCCGCATGTCGTCGAGGCAAGCATCGGCCTCGACCGTCTCCTCATCTCCCTCCTGGACAACGCCGTTCAGGAAGGAAAGGATCGCGGCTGGGAGTGGCTGAATCTAAACGAGAGTGTCGCACCTTACAAATACGCCGTGTTTCCGCTCCAGAAGGACGAAAAGCTCGAGAGCGCAGCAGCAAACCTGCAGGCCAGGCTCTCGGAGAACAGAGTTGCGTCCTATTATTCCGTATCCGGGAGCATTGGCAAGCGGTATGCCAAATCAGATGAGATAGGGGTTCCATACGCGATAACCGTGGACTTCCAAAGCCTTGAGGACGGGACAGTGACGGTGCGCGACCGCGACACTGCGAAGCAGGCACGCACGAAGATTGGCGATGTCAAATGACAGGAGCATTCGCAGAAGCGCAGCTGTACACGATTCCTAATGTCATTGGTCTTAACATACGCGCAAGCATAGAGAGCGGGCAGCCGCTCACCTTCCATGCGAACTACAAGCTGGATGACGGTACAGAGCGCCTCGATTATGTTACGCAGGATGGCGTCATAAGGCTCCAGAGGGAAAGGGCGCGGCCCGATGCACTGCTGTACTCATTCGCAGGGAACTACACACGAAGCTCCGCAAGGGATGAGATAGCCTCGCGCTTCGGACTGTCGCACGACATGCGGCGCATATATTCCCGGATAAGGACCGACCGATTCATGGACAACGCTGTAAGCTCGCTGTATGGCATGCGCGTAACCGAGAACCATCCGTGGGAAGCCACGCTGTGTTATCTCATATCGCAGTTCAACAACATAAAGAGAATACGCGGAATAGTGCGTGGCATGATAAGCAGGTTTGGCGATACTGTAGAGCAGGATGGCATCGCATTCAAGCTGTTTCCCTCCCCGGAGCGCATCTCCAAGGCAAGCATCAACGAGCTTATGGCATGCGGCACCGGATTCCGCGCAAAGTACATAAAAAACACGGCGCGCGCATTCTCCGAGAATCCAGGATACGCGGGCATGCATGGCACAGAATACGGCGAGCTCAAGAACAGGCTGATGGACCTCGACGGCGTGGGAGACAAGGTCGCCGACTGCATACTCCTTTTCGGGTACAGGAAGCACATGGCCTTTCCCATAGACGTCTGGATAAAGCGCGTCGTGGAGGAGGTGTACTTCGATGGCAGGAAGCAAAAGATATCCGAAATACACGGCTTCGCGGACAGGAAATGGGGTTCCTACGCGGGATACGCGCAGCAATACCTCTTTGAGAGCGGCAGGAGGAACAGGATAGGTGTACGAAATGATAAAGGGCATAGATAAGATAGAGGCCGAGCTGCTAAAACAGCAGGAGACGAAGGACAGCGTAATGGACCTGTCAAGAGGGATAATAAGGCAGGCGGGGAAGGCGATCACCAAGATACACGCCCGCGACCTGCCCGGTGCGTGGAAGCTCATCGCAGAGCTCAAGGCCGAAGTCAAGAAGCTCAAGGGCATAGAAAAGGGATTCGAGTACAATTCGATGCAGGCCCATCAGGAATACGTAGAGGCGTGCGCGCTCCATGTCATGATCAACGAGTCCAGGATCCCATCGAGAGAGGAACTTAATACGGACGGCATGGCATACCTCCTCGGCTTGTTGGATTCCGTTGGCGAGCTGAAGCGCTACTCAACCGACTGCCTCAGGAAAGAAGACCGGGAGAAGGCAGAGAAGTGCTACGACATGATGCTCGAGATATACGACTCAACGGTTCCAATGCGCTTTGCTAATTCCCTCGTGCCGGACTTCAGGAAGAAGCAGGATGTCGCGCGAACCCAGATAGAGCGGCTCAGCGGAGAGCTCCTTTTCTTCAGATCCCAGAAGAAATGAGAACAAAAGGCTTAAATTGACGCAAAACCAATCCCTATCTGCAGCGCGTGGTCAGATGGACGACAGAGAGTTCAGCAGGTTGCTCAAGATATGCAGGATACAGATGGGCGAGGCTGAACGCGCAAAGGTTAAGGGCGAAGTTGACGAGATACTCGAATACTTCAACAGTTTGGGGGATGTCGACACTAAGGGCATGGAAGAGGCGTTCCATCCAATAACCGTGCCGGAAAAGCTCAGAAAAGATGAGGCCAGCGATTTCAATGATATCAATATGCTGCTTAAGAACACAAAGACCTATAGGTTCTACGTCGTGGGGCCTAACGTATGAACAGCATAAGGGAGTTTCTCGATGCGGAAAAGCCAGAGGGCTATGGCAAAAGAGTTCTCGAAGAGCTCTCGAAACTCAACGAGAAGCTCAACGCATTCAACAACATAACCGGAAGGCTGGGGGAGGGCATGCCTTTCAGCGTGAAGGACAACATATGCGTAAAAGGCGTGGAGACCACCGCGTCCTCAAGAATACTCAAGGGCTACATGCCTGCATTCAATGCAACCGTAGTGCAGCGCATGCTTGACAACAAATTCTCATTCATAGGGAAGACGAACATGGACGAGTTCGGTTTCGGAAGCTTCGGGCTCAACTCCCAGAAGCCGGCGAGAAACCCGTTTGACGAGAACTATGTGGCTGGGGGGAGCAGCAGCGGCGCAGCGGTCGCTACGTCAGTGCTGAAATACCATGTCGCGATGGCAGAGTCAACAGGGGGCTCGATATCGGCGCCAGCGGCCTTCTGTGGCGTCGTGGGCTTCACGCCCACCTACGGCGCACTTTCCAGGCACGGCCTGATAGACTACGCAAACTCGCTTGACAAGATCGGGATAATGGCGAGGCACGCGGCCGACATAAGGTACGTGTTCGAGATGATACGCGGCCAAGACCCGAACGACACCACCTCTATCGAGGGCAAATACGCCTCCGAGGACAGGAAGCGAATAATCCTTGTCGACCAGCTCGTCAATGGAATCGACAAGGAAGTTGAGTCAAGCTTCATGGGCCTTGTGGACAAGTTGGAGGGCATGGGCTACAAGATAATCCGCAAGAGCGTGCCGTTCATCGAGAAGGCGATACCCGCCTACTACACTATAGCCATGGCAGAGGCGTCCACACACCCCGCAAGCTATTCCGGCTTCAAGTACGGTTACAAGAACGAGGACTTCACGCAGCACTACAACCAGTTCTTCACAAGTGCGAGGGAGCAGTTCGGTGAGGAGGCGAAGCGCAGGATAGTGCTAGGAACGTTTGTGAGGAGCGCAAGCGTGCGCGACAAATACTACTCGAAGGCGCTCAAGGTTCGTAGCCTTCTGCTCCACGAGCTCGAAGGCGTTCTGAATGAGGGATTCATTCTCTCCCCTACCATGCCGATACAAGTGCCGAGGGTCGACGATGCAGGAAGCCTGACTCCGCTCGAGGTCTACAAGACCGACATAATGACGATACCCCCTAACCTGTGCGGTCTGCCGCACGTATCATTCCCTTATGCATACCACAAGGGCATGCCGCTTGCTGCGCAGCTGGTCACGAAGCAGTGGAACGACGAGGCAATGCTCGGCCTGGTCGACGGCTGGGAGAAGGGCTTCAAGTACAGGTTCAAGTACAACATTGGTGAATTGCGATGAAGATAGGGCTCGAGGTACACGTTGCGCTTCCGACGCGCTCCAAGCTGTTCTGCAGCTGCAGGACCGACGCCGAAGAGCCCAACACGGCCATTTGCCCCATATGCACTGGCATGCCTGGCTCAAAGCCCGTGCTAAACGAGGGCGCTCTTACCCTGGCGGTAAGCATAGCCAATGCGCTCAAGTGCAAGGTCCCCGCAGCGACATCATTCGTAAGGAAGGTGTATTTTTACCCGGATCTGCCGAAGAACTTCCAGATAACCCAGAAGGACGACCCCGTAGGCATTGGGGGCGAAATATCAATTGAGCAAGGCAAGAAGGTCGGCATACGCAGGGTG
This sequence comes from Microcaldota archaeon, assembly GCA_021817305.1. Taxonomy (GTDB): domain Archaea; phylum Micrarchaeota; class Micrarchaeia; order Micrarchaeales; family CABMGC01; genus JAJZOD01. The sequence goes on from JAKAVL010000037.1 coordinate 31,330, forward strand.
CAGCTTGAGGAGGACCCCGCAAAGATAATACGCCAGGATGACTACACGCTGATAGACTTCAACAGGTCCGGAATCCCGCTCGTGGAGATAGTCACAGAGCCCGACATAAGCGCCGAGGACGAGCTGCGCAGCTTCATGACAGAGCTCAAGAGCATACTCTATTACATAGGCATTGACATAGACAAGGAGCTGAAGGTCGATCTGAATATATCCGTAAAGGACGCGCGCGTCGAGGTCAAGAACGTAACCGGAATGAAGAACCTGCTCGATGCCGCAAGATACGAGTTGCAAAGACAGGAGAAGCTTGTAAAGGCGAAGCAGGAAATCGTTCAGGAGACAAGGTCGTATAGCGAGAAGGACATGCATACTGTCTCGTCAAGGGAGAAGGAGAGCGACGAGGAGTACGGCTTCATATTCGAGCCCGACCTGACTGTCTACAGGACAAAGGGCATAAAGACGGCCGAGCCCGTATACGCAAGCAGGCTCGCCAGGGAGTACGCGAAGAAGTACGGCGTGGGCGAGAGCACAATCCGGGAATTGATAATGTTCAACAAGGAATCGCTGGAAATGATCGAATCATACAAGGGCAAGCACGACATGAAGCCAATACTGAACGCGATATCACTCCTCCAAAGATACGCGACAGCGAAGCCCACGGCTGCGACATTCGAGAAGACGGTAGGGCTTTTGGAGAAGGGATTCTATCCGGACAAGGAAGCGATACTGGGAATAGAATCGGGCAAGAAGGTCGAGGCGCACGCCGCCGCAGGCACTGGCGAGATAGACAAGGAGATAAAGCACCTCATAAAGGAGAACAGCAAGCTCCTCAAGGAATACGAGAAGAACCCGAAGGTCTTCAACTTCATAATCGGCGCAGTGATAAAGAAGTACAAGTCGAACCCCAGAGAAGTATCTGAGCGCCTGGAGAGAATCCTCGAAGGATTCAAACGGTAAGCATTTATGCCTTCTATTGCATATTCTTCCAATCCTTATGGTGCAGCAATGGAGTTCAACTGCGGTTCGCTGAACGATAGTCATGTAGGCAAGAAAGCCGAACTTTACGGCTGGTGCAGATACCGTCGCAACCACGGCGGCAAGTTGTTCATAGACCTCGCGGACAGGTACGGAACTACGCAGCTCGTGTTCGAGGGGAAGGCGCTCCAGGAGGCCGAGGGCATAGGCAAGGAATACGTGCTGAAGGTACACGGCGCCGTGCGCAAGCGCGACTCAGAAACCATAGACAAGGAAAACCCGACGGGCACGGTTGAGCTGTACGTTGATGGCGTAGAGGTAATCAGCAAGTCGAACATTCCCCCATTCGAGATAATAGAGGAGAAGCAGAAGTTCCTCGCCAACGAGGAGCTGCGCATGAAGTACCGGTATCTGGACCTGCGCAGGACAGACATGGTGAAGCGCGTGGTTTTCCGCGACAGGCTCACAAAATGCATAAGGCAGTACTTCTGGGACAACGGCTTCCTCGAGCTCGAGACGCCCACGCTTGTCAAGGATACCTATGAGACAGGCTCGAGGACCTTCCTCGTTCCATCACGCACTAACAAGGGGCAGTTCTACGCACTGCCCCAATCTCCGCAGGTATACAAGCAGATGTGCATGATTGCCGGCCTCGACAAATACTTCCAGATGGCGAGATGCTACCGCGACGAGGACCCAAGGGAGGACCGCCAGCCCGAATTTACGCAGATCGACCTCGAGGTCTCGTTCAAGGACGAGAAATACATACAGGACCTTGTAGAGGACATGTTCGTCAGGGCATTCAAGGACGTGATGCACAAGCAGCTCAAGAAGGGCTTCAGGCACATGAACTACCATGACGCTGTAAGCAACTACGGCTCGGACAAGCCGGACCTGCGCTTCGGCAGCAAAATAGTCGACATAACCGAAGAAGCGAAGAAGTCCGGTTATAACATACTTAAGCGAGTAGTGGAGTCTGGCGGGAGGGTCAAGGCCATGGCCTTCGATGCGGAGTTCGGCACAAAAAGCTCAAAGGTCGACAAGAACTACATGCTCAAGATGATCTCCCTTGCACAGGAGCTGGGCCTGAAAGGGCTGACGTGGCTATTTGTCAAGGACAAAAAGATAACATCTGATCCGGAGAGCATATCCGAGTCATTGAAATCAGTGTCAGTCGACATACTCAAGAAGGCGGATGCCAAGGAGGGCAACATCATAATCATATGTTCCGACGCATCGGAACAATTGCTCCTTAGCGTAATGGGCAAGCTGCGCAAGGCCATAGGCGACAGGATAGGCAAGCACAACAGCGAGTTCGAGTTCCTCTGGGTGGACAACTTTCCGCTTTTCGAGAAGGAAGAGGTCACCGGGAAGCTGAAGCCGGCTCACAATCCATTCACAGCGCCCACAGAGACAACTGTAAAGTTCATGGACACTGCTCCCGAGAAGGTCATCGCAAGGCAGTACGACCTCGTTCTCATTAC
>JAKAVL010000054.1 GCA_021817305.1 Microcaldota archaeon
CTGCCATATGATATACCTGATTACAATTATAAATCCATGCCCTTCGCATTCATCCCACGATTGAAAATCGTGGGCTTTCTGCTATGACTTCTTGTAACGCAGTAACGTGGCACGGCTGCGGATTCAGCCGCGTTTTCCGCCAAGCAGGCGCTTTTCCACACTGAGCATGCACCCTCTTTCGTTTTTCATGTCTTCCCTCATGATCGATGCAACCGGGCTTCTGTAATCGGGTCCGCGCTCTTCCGGCTGCCTGTTCTTGACGCGGAACCCAGCCTTCCCGCGCCTAGACATAAAAATCAGTTTATCCCTACGATTACGTTATCGCTTACCTTCTTTACCCTTTTGTAGGCGATGCTGTTCTTCTGCAGGTCCGTTTTCGGGTTCGAGCTCCTTATGAGGTACTCCGCATCCGTCAGCAGCAGATGCGAGACCTCGCCGTCCTCGAAGTTTAGCATGAGGCCCTTTACCTCGCCCAGTATCTTGCCGGCGTTGGATATAACCTTCTTCCCGTAAAATTCAGAGAGCAGCACAACCATGGTATCACTGTATCCTGCTTATCTTTTTGGAGGCAAATATTCTTATTATGTACTCATTGAGCATGTTTATGCCCTTCTCGCGGTCCTTGCGCAGTTCTTTCATATCCTCCTCGGAGAAAAGGCCTTCATTCCTGTCGACAAGCTTCCCGAGGTATTCCCTGGTGACGGAGTAATGTCTCTTCCCGCAGGCGCTGCACCTGAATATGGGAACTACGGGCACGTCGTCAAGCACGCCGGGATCCGCAGATTCGAGCTCGCGTGCCAGCAACATGCCGCAGCCCGCACATCTCTTCCCCAGGGTGGTTTTTGGCATGTCATGTACAGTCTCGATAGCGAAGCCAGGAAGCTTCGAGCCGAGCACCGAAGAGACATCGGCGCCTTTCAGATATTCCTGATCCAAGACCCCCGCAGTCCTGTCGAGCGTTGTGACAAGGACGCCCTTCATGGTTCTCTCTACGATAAGCACCGTAGAATCGGAAAGGCAGGCCCTGTACCTCCCATTTCTGGCCATTATACTGCCTTGCGAATTACTTCTCATCGGATCCTTGTATTAGGTACTGCATTATGTCCTCCTTGGTCACCTTCACGCGCCCCTTCTTCCCCGCGTTTCCAACTGCGAAGTGCGCCATCTCATTGGCCTTGCGCTCGAGGATATCAGCCATCTCCTCTGCGCCGTCGTCTGTGATGCTGACCCCGAAATGCTTCTTTATGAGCTCCTTTATGGCGCTTTTTGGTATTGTTGCCGTTGCATCGCCTAAAAATGACCAGAATGTAATTCCCCAGTGACATCCTCCAACCCGTAAACGGCGTGGTCTTCCCCTGCGTTCATGCGCTCACCGCATCCCGCAGAGGATGTGTTTTATCGGTTCTCAGTTCTTCGATGCGGCTTTTCGATGCCTGTTGCACCGCAGAGGCCATATCTCCCTGAGCGTGATTTCCCCTCTGTCCGAGGGTAGCTCTGTTGAGTATGTTTATACTTGCGTTTATGTCCCTGTCCATCTGCATCCCGCATATGTTGCAGATGTATGTCCTTTCCGAGAGTGGCATCTCCCGAATGTTGCCACAACTGCTGCACTCTTTTGATGTGTTCCTTGCGTCTACCCTTATTACCTTCATACCAGCACTTTCAGCCTTGTATGAAAGCATTTGGATGAATCTGTTCCATGAAGCGTTATAAATTGACTGCGCAAGAATCTTGTTGTAGAACTGTTGTGCAAGGACCAGCCTTTCGTCTATCCCCCATTGCCTTGTGGCATCGGGATAGATCCTGAATTTGTAGGCCCTTGCCATTTCCATTGCATCACCTTTGTATATATGCACATCGGCATTATATTCCTTATTGCAGCGGTTCGCTACCCCCCAATGAATGGTGTGGGATTTCCCGCTCAATGTGTTAAGTTATTGTTTCCCTTTCTACAATGCCACGCAAAGGTATAAATAATCAGAATCGCAAATAATCCTGGTGTTATCTTGATAGACGTAACAGACCAGAACTTCGAGAGTGAAGTGCTCAAGTCAGGCAAGCCTGTAGTAATAGACTTCTGGGCGCCATGGTGCGGCCCCTGCAGGCTGCTTTCCCCGGTAATCGAGGAGCTGTCAAAGGAGATGGATTCCAAGGCAAAGTTCTGCAAGCTCAATACCGACGAGAACCCCAATACCGCAGCAAAGTACAACATAATGAGCATACCCTCTGTGCTTCTTTTCAAGAAGGGCGAGGTCGCAGCAACCTCTGTGGGCGCGATGCCAAAGGCGAGCCTCAAGCAGTGGCTCGACAAGAGCCTCTGAATCAGGGGCAGCTGCGCCTGCCGGAAAGGAATATAGCTGTTCAACTACATAATCACATCGAGTTACATGCCACTTTCCCTGCCACGCGGAACCTCAGACTTTGGCCCCGCGGATTCCATAAGGCTAAAGGCCATGCGCGACGCGGTAGAGGAAACCTTCAAGCGCTTCGGATTCTATCCCATTGAGACCCCCGCAGTCGAGCTCACCGAAACGCTAAGCGCCAAGGCCTACGGGGAGGAGTCGAGGAAGGAGATGTATATCCTAGAGGATGGCGCAGAGGGCCTGCGCTACGATTTCACCGTACCGCTTGCTCGTTATATGTCCATGAACAAGGATCTGCAGATGCCCTTCAAAAGGTACCAGATAGGGACCATATGGCGCAGAGACGAGCCGCAGAAGATGCGCAGAAGGGAGTTCCTGCAGGCAGACATAGACGTTGTGGGAAGCACCGAGCCCGCAAGCGATGCAGAAGTGATCGCCGCGGCAGCCGCGGCTGTAGAAAGGCTTGGGGTCAGCAGCTATACGGTGCTCATCAACAGCAGGGTGTTCCTTGACTCTATACTCGACATGTTCAAGATACCAAAGGAAAGTCACACCGGGATAATACGCAGCATGGACAAGCTCGACAAGGTGGGCGCGACAGAGGCGGCCGCACAGATTGCGAAGCAAGGCCTCGACACAAAGACCGCGCAGGCGCTGCTCGAGTTCGTCACGAAAGAGCGCGACGACAACACAGCGCTTCTCGATGAGCTAAGGGTGTCAATACCGGACGCCAAGCCCGAGATAGACAGGATTGCAGGCCTTCTAGGGCTGCTGGGTTCGTACGGAATCTCCGGCCAGATAACGCTGGACCTATCACTCGCGAGGGGCTTCGACTACTACACCGGAGGAATATGGGAGCTTGTCTCCTTCGAGAACGGCAAGCGCATGCCAACCATAGCCGCAGGCGGCAGATACGACAAGCTGATGGGCCTGTGCTCGAAGAAAGAACTTCCGGCAGTTGGTTTTTCCATAGGCATAAGCAGGATATTCGACATGCAGCGCGACGGCGCAGAGTCGTCAAGGACGTACGCAAGGGTGTACCTCGCAACCATAGGGAAGGAGAACCTCCAGTACGCCGTTGCCATAGCGATGAAGCTGCGCTCATCAGGAATATGCGTCGATATGAACCTTACTGAGCGGGGGATAGCGAAGCAGATGGAGTATGCGAACGCGCTTCGCGTGCCGTACGTCGCGATTCTCGGAAACATAGAGAGGCAGGCGGGCAAGGTCAAGCTGCGCAACATGCAGTCGGGAGACGAGAAGATGCTTACCATAGACGAATGCGTAAAAGAGTTGAAGTGATACGTATGTCCAAATCAGAAGTAGATGAACTCACGGAGAAGACGATAGCGAAGGGGGGAGTGCTGGCAAAGCTGTACTTTGACATGCAGAGCAAGGACGAGGAGGAGCTGCAGCCCCTTATGACGGACCTGATAAACAACCGCCTCCTCAAGTCTACGGGGGTGCTGTACTGCACCGGCGCCATAGACGAGCCTCTGAGGCTCGAGAGGGAGAACATCTACTCGACGAGCGCGATAGTCACTGTGCTCTTCAACGACATAGGCGCAGTGATAAACGCGGTGTTCAATTTCGCGCCTGCAGGAGTGGAAATCATAAAACCGTTGGGAGACTTCCGCATAAAGCACGGGGACCTGCAGTCTCTGCTTCTCGACCTCTCGAACATATCCGTCAGCTACTCGCAGTACATACTCGAGAAGGTGCTGAGCAAGGAGGACTTCGAGAAGGTGAATTTAGACATAAAGCTCCGCAGCAACCTCGGCAAGAAGCTGCTCGACAAGAGCAAGGAGCCGAAGGACGCGATGAAGTGATAGCCAACGCGCCAGTAGTCTAGCCTGGTAGGACTTTGCCTTCCCAAGGCAATAACCCGGGTTCAAATCCCGGCTGGCGCATAATAATCTAATGCACGAATGTTTTCAAAATGTTAACATATAGTTATTTAAATGTTTACGATAATATCTTACCATGGCAGAAACAGAGGTAATCGCGATAAGAATATCCAAAGAACTCAAAGGGCAGCTCAAGGAGTCGGATATAGACTACGCGGAAGAGGTCAGAAAGCACCTCCAGTTAATGATGAACAGCGACAAGATCAAAAATACTATGAAAGACGTAAATGATTTCAGGAGAAAACTCGGTAAAAGGGTGGGAATAACGTCTTCTTCTGTTGACATAATAAGAGGGGATCGCGAACATGTCCACTGAGGCTGTTGTAGATACCTCGGTAATAGTGGCACTTATAACACCCGAGGAATTTTCAGAATGGGCGTCAAAGACAATATCGAAATTCAGCTACTTTCACATTCCTGATCTCTGCTTTTATGAGGTCGCAAATGCTATTAAGGCAAAAGTCCTGAAAAAAGAGATAAACAACAAGGAGGCGATAGCGGCGTTTGCCGAGGCAGTAAAGCTGATGAATCTGTACGCGATACATGGATTTACCGAAGTCATAGCCGACGCCATGGCACTCGCATTAGGATTAAACGTAACGGTGTATGATGGCGCATACCTGTCCCTGGCGGAGAAAACAGGCGCGAAACTAATCACTCTAGACAAAAAATTCGCTAAAAATCTCAAAGGCACAGAGTACAACAAAATGGTAATCACCCGCACCGATTAGCTTACGGCACAGTACAACCTGTGTAACTTCCCTCTGAAAGCCGAAACGCCGCGCTGCAAATATATAAACAGCATGCGCAGTCATACTCGGTGGAGAGATGAACGTAAAAGTACTTGGCATCACGGCGCTTGCAGTGGCTGCAGTGCTGGGCTTCGCGTACGCGAGCCACATGAACGATCCTAAAGGAAACATGGCATTCTCTAATGCAACGTCTAACGCAACGGCAAACAGCGTAATAACGTTAGGGCATAGGCATGCGCTGGTGAACTGTGCAGCGCCCCCGACGGGCATCGGAATAAACGATTCGCTGGCATGCGGCAACTGGACAGTGACCCTCAAGGGCATAAACAGCGCCGGCAACATTACGACATCCACATTCCTGGTCACAGCCGCAGGAGTCTCGGCAAACAGCGTGTCCGCAAATGCCATGCGCATAAATTCCTCTGAGGAGATAGAGGTAATCACGGGCATATCCGGAAGGGCGTGCATGCATTACCCAGGACCGATTCCGCTCATTCGGGGGGACGACCACGGCTTTGACGAGGGCATCGGCGCAGGCCACAGCTGCCTGTTCGTGACCGTTGACTCAACAGCGTCGGGCAGCGCAACAGTCCAGCTGACAGGCCTGACCTTTGTCAACGTGCATATGCCGCCGCCTTTTGTGAGCGTACACACTATGCAGAACGTCGAAGCCGGCGGAAGCGGGCAGGACAACTGATGGAGGGGAACAGGAGGGGCGCATAAGCCCCTCCTTACAAGAAGTCATAGCAGAAAGCTCGCGAACCGCCTCATTCACGTTTCTGTAGCAGTTACTATCCCTATCTCTGTATAATAAGGGCCGCCTGAATTCGTGTAATACATACCCCATATCTGCCCGGATATCGATGTGCCTCTGGCATAAGACGCTCCTCTCACGGTTATGTTGACGTCATCCATGCTAGCACTTTCCATGCTGCTGATACCGGTTGTGTAATAATACGACGGATTGTCTGAATTTGCCAGTGCCGTCATGTTCAAGAAGGCAAAGCCCGTATTATTCCAATTCGTGCCTGTCGCCTGTCCAAGTTTCATAGATAATACACCGCCATGGAAAGAAGAAATCTGACACATGAAACCTGGTTGCGCTATGCACGATGTCGGAAGGCTTCCGCCGTTGAACACTCCGAGAACAAAGAACATCGGCAACACTACAAAAAAGAACGCCACGACTATGGCAGCAATAACTATCAGGATTATGGCCCAAAGCGGAATACGCGTCTTTTTCGCAGGAGCCTGCGCGGGCTGCGATTGGCCGTAGCTGCTGTCCGCCTGCAACCCCTCGTTATTGCTTTGAACATTTTCCTGCGTCATCAAATCATACTTTGCATCTTCTGACATCCTCCCACGACTGAAG
>JAKAVL010000055.1 GCA_021817305.1 Microcaldota archaeon
GCGCCCACTCGCCGTCAAGAAGATCTAGAAGGAAAAGCGTATATTTATTGCAGGATTAGACTCAGCACCCCCGACGAGGTCGGGGGAAAGCTACCGGTATTCTTAAAGATACTACTTTATCTAAAAGAGAAAAATCCAAATGTTCCATTAGCTGATCTTGCTATAGTTTCAGGTAAAAGTGAGAAAGAGACAAAAGAAATTATTTCTTCTCTAATCTACAACAAGTTCATTGATGTTGTGGGAAATGATACTTACAATCTGAATCTTAGAGTGAGAAGTGCATTAGACTTGCTACTTAAGAATTAGATATTATTATCTAATTGTGCTGATTGTTTAAAAACTAAAAAGATTGTTTAAAATAGCTAAGAAAGTTTTAGATATTAAACAAGGCTCACCATGAACAAGATAGTCATAAGCACAGGCACCTACAGCAATGGAAAGTACTCGGTTGAGGCGCCTGGCGCAGGCGTGAAAATGACTGCGCGGAACATAAGGCGCGATTTGCTGTACCAGCTTGACGGCAGGTCACTTCTGCGCTAGAAGTCTACACTCACGCTCTCGCCAACCTTCGGGGCATATGCGTCATAGCCCTCGAGCTCCAGCCATTCCTTGAACTCCTGAGAGGCCTCCCCGTCCCCGTGGACGCATATCACGCGCTCCGGATCCGCGCCCTTTACGTAGTTGTGCAGGTCCTCCTGCCCTGCGTGCGCGGAGAAGTCGTAGAATGCAAAAGGCGTTCGTATCGCTATCTTCTTGCCGTCAATATCGAGGGGCTTCTCGTCAAGCAGCTTACGGCCGTTGGTCCCCTCTGCTTGGTACCCGGTCAGGAATATCATTGAGCGCTTGTTGAGCTTGGTTATGTAGTCAAGTACAGGGCCGCCGTTGAGCATGCCTGCGGTGGTTATGATTATGTTGCCTCCTTCGCGCAGCACGTCTGCGCGGTCCTGCCGGTCCTCTATCTGCACTGCGTTGTCTACGGCCTCTGCAAGCAGGTTCCAGTTCTTTACGAAGTCCCTGTGACCGAGTGCTATGTCAGTTGCCTTCCTAGACATGCCATCCATGTACGTTTGGCCGGACAGCTTGTTCTTGTGCAGCATCGCGAGGAGCTCCTGCGACCTTCCTACGGCGAAAGCGGGAAGCAGCGCGGTGCCGTTGTTGTCCATTATCTCTTTTATGCTGGATATGAACAATTTTATCAGCGACTCCCTGTCGGGGTGCTCCCTTGCGCCGTACGTCGACTCTATTATCAGGGTGTCGGCCTTCACTATCTCGGCGCCAGCGTGAAGCGTCTGGTGCTCCAGCTTGAAATCGCCGGTGTACACTATGTTCTTGTCGGTCCTGCTGCTCTCGAGCTTTGTCACGGCGCTGCCAGGTATGTGACCTGCGTCGTAGAACGTCATGGCGTAATCCTCGTATTCTATGCGCGAGTGGTACGGGTGCGACATGTAGCTCCTGGAGAACAGCTGCGCCTCCTTCTTGCCGTAGTGCCCCTTGGTCTTGTTCTGCCTGTTTATCTTTATAGAGTCCTCTATGAGAAGATTGGCGATGTCGAGCGATGCGGATGTGCCGAATGCGACAGGCAGCCCGTCGTGGTACAGTGCAGGAGAATTGCCGCAGTGATCAAGGTGCGCATGGCTGAGCACGAATGCGTCGACATGCCCCGCGGGCATAGGATACTCCAGCTTTTCGTTAACCTTAAGACCGTAGTCAAAAAGTATGTTCTTCCTGTCCTTTAGCAGTATTCCTGACCTGCCCACTTCACTTGCTCCTCCCAAAAATTTTATTTCCAATAAATCACCGTTCCTGGCTTGCCGTACTGCAACGTGCTAATGCGCTGCCGTGTAATGTATTGCCATGTACTGCACATATATGCGTACCAACCCTTTTTATTTATTCGTATTCATGTAATAGAGTATTCACAGGTAGTTTCATGGCTGACGAAATAAACTTCATGGACCTCGCGGTGCTGTTGAGGATAACGCCCAACACCCCGCTCGAGAAGCTGGGGGGGATAATGAATTCGAGCATATTCGATGCTTCAAACATTGCTGGCTCTATGAAGCAGAAGAACCTGATAGAGTTCACCGCGTATTATCCGGGGCCGAACAGCATAAACATAACTGAGCAGGGAAAGGCGCTGATATCGGAAGCCGATGCGAGGTCGTCTGAGCCTTTCGACGAGCTTGACTCGCACATACTGCAGCACCTCTCAGGCGGCAAGCGCCTTCCTTCAGAGCTGCAGAGCACGCTTAACGTGCGCCCGAAGGACCTGGCATTGCGCCTTTACAAGGAGAGCAAGCAGGGATTCATGACGTATGACATCAAGAACGGGGGAGTGGAGCTTATGCTTACCGAGAAGGGATTCCTTCAGGCCAAGAACGGAGCAGCGCAGAAGCCGGCGATAAGCACGGCGTCGTCTGTAGGTGCAGTGTCATCGCAGCAGATGGTGCAGCAGGTAGCGCAGCAACAACAGCAGCCTGCGCCCCAGGCGAATGTGCAGCCAACGCCACCAATGCCGGAGCCTGTGAGGACAGGCGCGCCCATGAAGAGCGAGAGGGGGCGATGGATAATCATAATAGTGCTTATTGTGGTACTCGCAATCCTCTATGCGTGGACGAAGGGGTACCTGTAGCGTGAGGGGTTGCTGGATGCAGCTCGAGTACTTCAAGGCGAAAGGGCTTCTGGACAAGCAGGGCATTAGGAGCATAGAGAGCAGGTACGTGGGGAGTGCTGTCGATGCGGTAAAGTTTGCGTCTGACGAGCCCATAGTGCTCAAGGTCATATCAGAAAAGGCATTGCACAAGTCGAGGGCGGGCCTTGTGATGACCTCGCTTGCCGGCAAAGACGATATAACAAGGGCGTATTCTGGGCTTGAGAGGAAGGCCAGGCAGCTTGCGCCGTACAGGATAATAGCGCAGAAGATGGCGAGGTCCGGCATAGAGATAATACTCGGCGGCAGGGAGGACCCGCAGTTCGGTAAGCTCGTACTGATAGGCCTTGGAGGCATCTACGTTGAGGCGTTCAAGGATTTTGCCCTGCGCGTGTGCCCGATCACGAGGTATGATGCCAGGGAGATGATAGCACAACTGAAATCGGGCAAGGTGATAACCTACAGCGGCAAGGCAGAGAAGATAATCGAGGACCTGCTGCTGAAGGCATCGAAGCTCCTCGAGGAAAACGACAGGATAAAGGAGCTAGACCTCAACCCAGTCATAGTGCGCGAGGACGGGTACGACGTCGTAGACATAAGGGTGCTTGTTTGATGCCAAGGAAGGAATTCGATCTCGAACCCATGGTGAAGCCAAAGAGCGTAGCCGTGATAGGGGCGGCGCGCGAAGAGGAGAAGGTAGGGCACATCATACTGCAGAACTACATAAATGGGGGGTATTCAGGAAGGCTTTACGCCGTAAACAGGAATGCCGCCAGCGACATACTCGGGGTGAAGACGTTCAAGAGTATCCTAGAGATAAAGGACAGGATAGACCTTGCAGTCATAGCCATACCCGCACAGTATGTGCCGGATGCGCTGGAGGAATGCGGCAAGGCGCGCGTCAAGACGGTTGTCGTGGTGAGCGGCGGCTTCGCTGAGATAGGCGAGACAGAACTTCAGGACAGAATCGTTAAGATAGCGGACAGGTACGGGATAGCGATGGTAGGGCCCAACTGCCTCGGGGTCATGGATCCGAGGTCCAGGGTGGACACGCTGTTCCTTCCGACTTACAAGCTCAGCAAGGCGCAGATAGGCGGCGTAAGCTTCGTAGCGCAGAGCGGAGCCGTGGGAAGCACTGTCCTTGACCTCATATCCGAGGAGGGATTCGGCCTTTCGAAGTTCTTCTCTTATGGAAATGCCGCGCAGGTGGACGAAGTCGACATACTCGAATACCTGATGAAGGACAAGGAAACGAAAGTCATAGTCATGTATCTCGAGGGCATAAAGCGCGGAAGGGAGTTCATCGAGATTGCGAAGAAGGTGACCAGGGTGAAGCCCGTTGTCGTCCTCAAGGCGGGCAAGACCGCTGCGGGAGTGTCGGCTGCGCATTCACACACCGCATCGCTTGCGGGAAGCTACGAGGCGCATGAAGCAGTATTCAGGCAGTTCGGATTCACAATAGCAAACGATGTCAGCGAGCTTATCTATTACGCCAAGATATTCGCGTACGAGCCGGAGCCGTCAGGCGGAAGGGTGGCGATAATAACCAACGGAGGAGGCACTGGCGTGCTCACCGCTGACGCCGTCTCTTCGACAAGAAGTCTTTCGCTCGGGGAGTTCAGCAGCGGCGTTTCAAAGGACCTGCGCGTAAAGATGCCGGCACTTGTCAACATCAGGAACCCGCTTGACCTTGCCGGAGATGCTGATGCGAAGAGGTACAGCGACGCCATAAAGGCGGTTGCCAACGATCCGAACATCGACATAATATTGCCGATAGTCCTCTTCCAGACGCCTGGGGCGGACTCGAGGCTTGCGGCAGAACTCATAAAGATAAAGCAGACGGTGAACAAGCCCATGGTAGTCATAAGCATGGGCTCACAGTACACGCAGATGCACAAGATAATGATGGAAAGCGGCGGAGTGCCGGTGTATGATTCGCCAGTGTCTGCGGCATCTGCGCTTGAGGCGCTTTATAGGTATGGACTATATCTCAAAAGGAAGCAGTAGATAGGATACGGGCCTGGATTGTCTGCGCGACAGTGTATCTTTATATTTTTATTTGGGGGTAATACCACATGGAGAGTTTGAGGGTATACCGCAATCAGTCCGCCATGGAATATTTAATGACTTATGGCTGGGCGGTGCTTGTAATCGCAATAGTGCTCTTCGGACTTTATGAATCGGGGGTTTTCGGAGGCGGCAGCGCACTTCCAACCGCATGCGTCGCGCAGACGGGATTTTTGTGCTCGAGCCCTAAGATGAACACAACTGGAAACGTGATTGTTACTTTCGGAGAGGCGCTCGGAGTTCCGATAAGCATAACCGGACTGGGCTGCTCAAACACCAGCACAGAGCCGAGTTTTGCAAGCAATTCGATGACATTACAGCCTGGAGAGGAGACAACGCTGACCTTCCAGTGCCCATTGTCATCCAATGCGGTAGGCGCTTCGTTCACAGGAACGCTGTGGATACGGTACACGAAGAACGGTCAGACAGGGCAGGTCGGTCAGATAGCGACGCTGACAGCGAAAACAATCACATCCAACCAGATAGTTGTGTCTACGTCTACTACTACAACTTCGACTACCACAGTAGCGACTACTACGATACTTTATGACTACAATGGAGTTTTGGGCAGCGGTTCGACAACATTGAACTCCGGAGATTCGATTTATTTCTGCAATGAAGGCTACGATACGTATTCGGGGAGCATACCAAGCGCGGTGAGCTGGACAACAGACGCGAACACCATAAGCAACAGGTATTGGGCAAATGTAGGCCATCAGACGAGC
>JAKAVL010000008.1 GCA_021817305.1 Microcaldota archaeon
TTGATCTTTTTTCCTCAGTTCTCGAATGCCCCATCTCATCCCCCTATTGGTTAAAGTCCTCATGACTTGTATATCCCTTACAAACTCTAATTCCTTTGTCGTGAGGACATTATTTCGGGATATGACAATGCGGGAGTGTTTAAAAAGGTATTTATATGTGAAGATGTATAATATTACTGGTTCGTTTTGTGGTGTTGGTTTGAAGAGGCAAAAAAATAGGTCTGAGAGGGGATTGCATCTGGCGCGCGGAAAGGCCAAGGCTAGGATGGTTAAAAAGAAGGCTGTTGCCAAGGGTAAAGCGCCTGCGACGAAGGCGGGCGCCCAGATCAAGAAGATAAAGGGGACTGACAGGTCTGTTAAAAAGGTGGCAAAGGTCGATGCGGATGACCTTGCAGAGAAGGCCAGAGTCGCCGCTTCAATGAACAGGGTCAGGACTTCTATTTCAGAGCCGTATTTCCTCGAATTTATATCAAGGAATGTGGGCACGAAGGCGAATGACATCATAAGCACGCTGACAGAGGGTCCGCTTGTGGACGACAAGATTGCAGAGCAGCTGAGCTTAAAGCTCAATGAGACGAGGCGCATGCTCAATGTGCTAAACACATACGGCCTTGTGAGATATAACATAAACAAGAACAGCGAGGGATGGCTGAGCTTCATTTGGTATTTGGATGCGGACAGCGTGAAGGGCCTTGATGTAAGGATAAAGGCCAACGCCTCAAGGGACATGCTCCCTGAAGGCTGTAACGACTTCTTCGTATGCGGTGATTGTTCGAAGACCCATAAGATAGTGCTGCCTTTCGAGGTCGCTTTCGACAGCAAGTTCAGGTGTAATTGTGGAAAGAAGCTGCAGCAGATAACCAGAACGGACGCTGAGCAGCTTTATAGGAAGGCTGTCGCATAACAGTAAACGTTATATTTTATCGGTGTGTATTTTTTCTACACATATAGCGAGGTAGGGTAGCCAGGAGTGCCCGCCGGGCTCATAACCCGGAGATCGGTGGTTCAAATCCACCCCTCGCTATCCAAATGTACAGACCACATGTCCGGTATTATTTAGCGACATGACTCCAACATCGTATTAGATTATTTGATAATTGTGTATGTGTATATAATATAAACCGGTGTGAATAGTGGACATGAGGGGTGATTCGGATAACGAACTCGGCTGAGGTTTTGTATGCCAGGCTCTCAGATGAGCGTAAGACAGGAGAGCTCCTGCCGCTGCCTGTTGATTTTTATAGAAAGCTAGACCTCAAAGAAAACGCTTCAGACACAGATACAACGGTGAACAATAACAAACTTTTAAATACTTTAAAAGCAAAACGCATACAGAAGCTATTGATATACCTGGCTTATGACAGGCAGCCTCCACAGCCAATACCTGCGGAGGAGGGAGAGCTTTATAAGAGAATAAGGGCCGTGGTCTCCAACACCGATGCGGATGAAAAGTCGTCAAGGATAAAGGTGCTCTCCGACATACCGGAGATAGCGACCCCGACAGGAGGCAAGATAGGCCCGTATAGGGCCAACGAGATCATAGAGCTGCAGGATGAATCAGACGTAGAATTTGTGCTGAAAAACAAGATAGGAGAAAAGATCTGAGATGATGACATGAAGATAGCGAACGAGATAAACACATACTGCCCCTACTGCAAGGCACACACGCCGCACAAGGTCAAGAACGTGTCGAAGGGCCAGCAGCGCGGCCTCAGCAAGGCCACAAGGAGGCACAACAGGGCCATCGCGGGCTATGTCGGCAGCGTCGAGCCGAAGGTGCACCCCAAGAAGCTGGGCAAGAAGCAAAAGGTTCTTCTTGAATGCAAGAAATGCAAGAAGAGCGTCGAAAAGGTCTTCGGGCGCAGGACGCGCAAGAAGATAGAGATCAAAAGGTGAAATGCATAATACTCCAGAAGCAGTTCCCTGAAAACAAAGAACTCGTGCTGATACGCATAAAGAAGATAATGCCTCACGGAGCATACGCAGAACTCGTAGAGTATGGGAAGGACGCATACCTCCCCATATCAGAGATAGCCTCCGGCTGGATAAAGAACATCCACGAATTCGTAAAGGATGGCCAGCGCGACGTTGGCAAGGTCATATCGGTAGATAGGGAAAAGGGCTCTATAGACGTATCGCTGAAGAAGGCGACGAGCAAGGAGAAATCCAACAAGATGACAGAGTACGGGCTGGAGAAGAGATACGAGAAACTGTTCGAACAGGCGGCCTCCGATGCCGGGATAAAAGACAAGAAGGATGTCGACGCGCTCAGGGAGGAGATTGCAAGCAAGGTCGACACATATTCTAATCTTATCGCCGCCGCCCAAGAGGACAGCAAGAACATAGCCTTCGTGCAGAACAGGAAGTTCTGCGACGCATTAATAGAGATAATAGCCAAGAACATAAAGCCAAAGGTTTACGAAGTCTCCTACCTTATGGAAATGCGCTCCTCCAACAAGAAGGCCGACATCAAAACGATAAGGAACGTCCTGTCCTCGATGGAGAAGCTGGGCGTCGAGGTGCTCTACCTCGGGGCTCCCAGGTACAGGCTTACTGCCGACGGGGACAGCTATCTCACGGCAGAGGGCAAGATCAAGGCCGCGAGGAACGCGCTCGACGCTTATTCCGGCAAACTCTCCTACGAGATGAAGAACGAGAAGCACGATTGACATGGAAAGGACGAAAATATACTACGACAAGAAGCAGAAGCTCAAGGATCCCGTGCTCATAGTGGGGCTTCCGGGCATAGGCAATGTGGGCAGCCTGGTGGCGGAGCACCTGAAGAATGAGCTATCCGGCAAGAAGTTTGCCGTGCTCTACTCGCCGTACCTGCCGCACCAGGCGATAATGCAGTCCGATGGCGGGCTCCGCCTTGTCAGCAACAGGTTCTATCACTGCAAGGACAAAAAGGGCAGGAGCATACTGATACTTGTGGGGGACACTCAGCCATCAACGCCGCGCGGCCAGTATTCGATAAACGAGAGGATAATACGCTTCTACAAGTCCCTCGGCGGCAGGACCATATTCACCATAGGCGGGTACAGCGCAGCGAACCAGTACGTTCAGAAGCCACGGGTGTTCGGCGTGGCGAACGCCAAGCAGTTCAGGAAGGAGCTTGAAGAAAAGGGCATAATATTCGGCAAGGCCGCCGGCTCCATATACGGTGCGGCCGGCCTGATACCCGCGCTTTCTAAGAGGCACGGCATAAAGAGCGCATGCATAATGGGCGAGACAGGCCTTCTCGAGATAGACGCCAATGCGGCCAAGGCGGTCCTTGAGGTAATGACCCACATACTCGAGATAGACCTTACGTTCTCAAACCTTAACAAGATTAAGAAGGAAACGGAGCGCATCATAAAGGACATAGAGGAGGCCTCAAGGGCGCAGGAGGGGCACCCTGCCAAGGACAGCATGACCTACATCAGATAAGCCCGACCAGAAGTCCGTAAAGAACAAGGGCCAGCAGCGCAGCGGAAGCCCCGCACAGAACGTTTGTAGTGAACTTGTTTCCTATGCCTTTTTCCTCGAAGTACCCGAATGCCGAGTCTACGACGTCTCCAACAAAGCCAGAGCCTGTCACTATGAGGAAGATTGCAACAGAGAATGAGTAGGCGAAGCTGAACGCTCCGGCTATGATAATGCTCGCAACCAGCCCCACTGCTAGGCCTAGCAATGACACGGCGCCGGAGACCCCAGGTCTGGCCTTCTCGCCTGAGAGGAGCATGAATGCCCTCCTGTCAAGGACTCCAAGCTCGCTGGAGAACTTGTCTGCGGTTATGGCGGCGACGCCCGCCAGGTACGCCACGATAATGGCCGGCCCGGAATATCCAGAATAGGAGCTTATTATGAAGTACAACGCCGCTATGAACAGCGGCACCACGCCGTTGGCCCATACATTCCGCCAGCCGCGCTCCGTCTCGTGCACGTTCATGGCCTTCTTCCTAGATGACTTTGCCGTAGTCACTATCGCAGAGGCCACGAGAAACAGGAGCATGGAGAACAGGAACAACGGCCCGTTGCCCTTTCCAAGAAGGAAAAGAAGCACGCCGAGCACAACTGCCGAGGCAAGGCCCCTGATATCAAGCGTCAGAACAGCCCTCATAAAAACCCATAAATTTGAAAAATTCCACTATTAACAAAGCTTTATAAAGCTACGTTCCTTTATTATTACTACGTCTTCTATGTAGGAAGAGTATACTGGTCGCCTTGCCGGCGCACTAATCATGTGCTGGCCTCTTCCTGCGATGAATCATCAGCTTAGCGCGAAGCCAGTTCTATTTCCAAAATCGTTTATTTATACCTTTGCGTGCTTATACTTAATGTAAGCAAACTATACGCAAATCCTTGGTATTTCGATGGCAAAAGAGAAGGGGATAAAGGAGATAGAGGACCTGCCAGGCATAGGCCCCACCACGGCGGAGAAGCTCAAGGGCATGGGCTACGATAACCTTGACAAGATAGCTGTCCTGGATCCGCACAGCCTTGCGGAGCTGTCAGGCATGAGTGTTGACAAGGCAAAGGAGGCCGTCGAGGCTGCCAGGAATGCAACCACGCTAGAGTTCAGCACGGCGTCGCAGGTGTACGAGGAAAGGAAGGCGATAGGCAGGATAGCGACAGGCTCAAAGGAGCTGGACGACCTTCTCGGAGGAGGCGTAGAGGCCAAGGCGATAACCGAGGCCTATGGCAAGTTCGCATCGGGGAAGACGCAGCTCGGCTTTCAGCTCACTGTCAACGTGCAGTTGCCTGTAGGTAAGGGCGGCATGGATGGAAAGGTGCTCTTCATAGACACAGAATCGACCTTCAGGCCTGAACGCATCGAGTCTATAGCCAAGGCAGCAGGCATGAACCCGGAGGACGCCTTATCAAACATCTTCGTCGTCCACGCACAGAACACAGAGCAGCAGATACTGGCGGTAGAGAAGGCAGACAAGACGATCAGGGAGAACAACATCAAGCTCATAGTCGTAGACTCGCTCATGGCGCTGTTCAGGTCCGAGTTTCCCGGCAGGGGCGCCCTTGGAGAAAGGCAGCAGAAACTCAACGCCCACATACACAAGCTGCAGGGGCTTTCAGACAAGCACAATCTTGCGGTGTACGTGACCAACCAGGTCATGGACAACCCCGCGATACTCTTCGGCGACCCGACCACCCCTGTGGGGGGCAACATAATGGCGCATGCCGCAACTACAAGGCTATACCTGCGCAAGAGCAAGGAGGACAAGCGCATAGTGCGCCTTGTTGACTCGCCGAGCATGCCTGAAGGGGAAGCAGTGATGAAGATCACGCCGAACGGCATAAAGGACTGACCGAATACGCGCACAAAATCTAAGCAAGCACAAACGTCTCTCAAAGTCGCCCGTGCAGCAGC
>JAKAVL010000023.1 GCA_021817305.1 Microcaldota archaeon
GGAGTACGGCCGCAAGGTTGAAACTTAAAGCAATTGGCGGGGGAGCACACAAGGGGTGGATGCTACGGTCTAATTGAATTCAACGTCGGGAACATTACCTGGAGCGACGGCAGGATGAAGGCCAGGCCAAAGACCTTGCCTAACGAGCCGAGAGGTGTTGCATGGCGATCGTCAGTTCGTGGTGTGAACTATCAGGTTAAGTCCTGTAACGAACGAGATCCTCGCTGACAGTTGCTATCGGCGCAGTGGTGCGCCGAGCACTCTGTCGGGACCGCCTGCGTTTAAGCAGGAGGAAGGAGAGGGCTACGGTACGTCAGTACGGCCCGAATCTCCAGGGCTACACGCGGCATACAAAGGTCGGTACAATGGGTTGCCACTCAGAGATGAGGAGCTAATCCCCTAAAACCGGCCCCAGTTCGAATTGAGGGTTGAAACTCACCCTCATGAAGTTGGAATCCCTAGTAATCGCCTGTCACCATCGGGCGGTGAATATGTCCCCGCTCCTTGCACACACCGCCTACCAAGTCATCCAAGTGGGGTCTTAGTGACGCAGTCTCGTATGATGCTGTCGAACTAAGGCCCTGTGAGGGGGGCTAAGGTATAACAAGGTATCCGTAGGGGAACCTGCGGATAGATCACCTCAAACAAACTTTTTGAAAAAGTTTGATCAAAAAGGAACCTACTATTTAGTGTGCATATACATCGCATTCGTTGCGGCTTCGCATTAAACTCAAGACTACATCTTTTCTTAATTTTTTTACTGCATAGCGCAAGCCATGCCTTATTCAGCAGGTTTATAGCGTTTTCCGGAGCAATTAAGAAGGACCTGAATGAAACTCAAACTTGAACCTTACATCTGCTACCTCGCAGGCCTTCAGAGCAGGAACTGCGGCGAGCGCAACGCAATGGGCATATTCACGAAGAGCGAGGCCCTCGAGCAGAAGTTCGTCGGCATAGCCCTAAAAAATCTCAAGATAGAGCCTAACCACGTCCTTATCGAAGAGAAAGACGGGGCGCACCATGTCTATTTCTACCACTCAAGGCTCGGCGCCCAGCTGCGCGCCATATCCGACAAGTGCAATATACTCTTCAAGATGCCCACCGCGCAGACGAGGAACTACCTTGCCGGGATTTTCGACGCGGCGGGACATGTTTCTGGGAAGGGGCTTCACATAAGCAACATCACGGTGCCAGAGACGGTCATGCTTGAAAACCTCGGGGTCCATACCTCCGGCGACAGGATAAAGGACATACGCATCTTCCTGGCGCTGGTGAGAGGCTTCAGCGTGATGGCCGACGGGATAAGGACAAGCTAACCCAATCAGGTTACGCTTCCATATGTGACTGCTGGCATTACGCCGCTCAGCGGGTATTCGCGCACCCGCGCCCAGTTTATGTACAGGTCAATGCCCGAAGATGACTGCGGATGTGTCGGGGAGCCAAAATAGAGGGTAGATACAGAAGACAATGGATTCGTGGAGAGCGATTCTTCAGCGACAAATGCCCATAATCTCGAATCATCTTTATTGGCATTTGCACCAACTATCCAACAGATAAACTAACAGGGCAAAATAAAAGCTGGCTGTTGTACGGCATTGGCTTCTATGTGGGGTTTCCAGCAAAAGCGAATGCTTTAAATGTTTTCTTGCCCTTTTTAAAGCAGTGAGGCAGTGATACTCGGCATAAAGAGCATCTACGACAAGACGGGCATAACCGATGGCAAGCGCATACTCGTTGACAGGCTGTGGCCCAGGGGCGTGCGCAGGAGCACTGCAAACATAGACACGTGGATGAAGGACATAGCGCCAAGCAACGCTCTGCGCCTGAAGCTTCACGCGCACCCGGAATGGTATCCAATGTTCAAGAAGAAGTACCTCGCAGAGCTCGAGAGAAATCCGCTGGTCAACAGCCTCATAAACCGGTCGAAGCGCGAGGACATAATGCTGCTTTACGCATCGCGGAATCACCGCCAGAACAACGCAATAGTGCTAATGAGCTTCCTAAGGGAAAGAATAGCGACGGTTGACAAGGAGGACAGAAAAAAGGAGGAGCAGAGGCAGAAGGCCATGGTGCGCCGCGAGGCTTCGCTAACCATTCAAAAACAAAAATGAGCGAGAGCAGGACGATTACAGCTCTATCTTCTTGACTTCCAGCCTGTTTATGCTCGCTATCTTGTGCACCCTGTTCATCGCTTCCTTCTGCAGGTTTCCGTCTATGACGTCCTTGACAAGCTGGCTGCTGTCCCTGTCCTTCATGTACTCCTTGACGAATGCCGACAGCTCCTTCCGCAGGGCCATGCGCTTCTTCGTCGTTATGCGCCTGGTCGTTGTAAGTATGAGCTTTAGCGCTACTGTGTTCCCGGCCTTGTCCTTGAGCCTGTCTATGGTGTAGAGCGTGCTCGCGTATCTCCTCACTAGGGAGTGCGTGTAGCTGTACGTTTGCTCCAGGTACTTCAGTTGCGTGTGCGCAGCATTGCCGTTCACGTCAGTGACCTTGAGCCCGAGAGTCATGAACGAGTGCGACGGGTTGTTCGTTATCCAGGACATGCTGACCTTTATCATGCGGCCCAGGGCATTCTTGTCCTCTGTGGCAGGCATCTCGCCTATGGTGTTGCTGCCCAGTATCTCAGGGGCCTGGATGTTGAACCACTTCTTCGCCTTCCAGCTCTCAATGCCCTTTGTAGAAGCCATTCAATTACCCCTTCACCACCAGCGCAGCCTGCACTGGGTCGTACTTCCAGGTCGGTGACAGCATGCCCTCGCGCTTGTAGTACCTTGTAAGCCTCCATATCTTGGACTCTACCCTGATGAGCCTTGTCTTGTTGTGCATGTCCTTGTTGTTCTTCTCGATGTGCTTTCGAAGATTAACGGCCCTCTTCATCAGGTTAAGCATGTCCTCGGGGAACTCCTGCTTGTATCCCTGCTCCTTCATGACTGCTGTGAGCCTCTTCCCCATGGCGTGCTTGATGTACGGCACCTCGTGCTTTTCCTTCAGGTTCTGGCCTATGGTCGCGGCGCCGATGCCCTTGTCCATGTACTCCTTTATGACCTTCTTTATGTCTTCCTCGCTCTTCTTGCTTGGCGTTGCCTCGGTCGCCTCCGGCTTCCTTGATTTGGAGCGACCGTGCTTCTTAGTGTGCATCCTTGCCATTAAACCACATGATATTTCAGACCTGAAAGGTTAGAGCATCGCAGCTAACTGCCTGAACAACCTATATATTCAGCAAAAACGTTTATATACCTATGGCAGAGCCTCGCAGCATGGCATGCGCCGTCAAAGCGGTTGGTTAGTAAGAAGTAAAGGTGATGTGCGCGTCCATCATCTTCCTGTAGAACCTCCTGTTCACTGCCACCTCCCTCGGTTTTGTCAGGAGGTTGTCGAACCCGTTCCATATGGTGTACCAGCTTGCCGGGGTGAGTATTATCTCAACAGTGTACTGCAGCACGGGGTCAAGGTTGTTCAATGACAGCAGGCCAACGACTATGGCGCCTATGGCCAAGCCCACGCCAATCAGTATGCTTGCCTGCCTTCTCCGTGCATTCAGCTCAGCCGTGGTGAATCTGTAGTGCTTCCTGAAGTGGCTCTTGAGGCGCTGCCTTATGAGCTCCTCGTTTGTCGAGCTCCTCCGGTCCATGGGTATCAAAAAGTTGAGGACAATGCCAGACTTCTTGTCGAGAGCAGCCTTCCTCGCCTCTACGAGGAAGTCCTCGGAAAGAGCCCGCTCGTTGTAAGGCCTCGGGTCGAAGTCGGAGAATATGTCATCGTAAGTATCGAGGATCAGGCTTATCTCGGCCTTGTCCATCACCTCCTTCAGGTCCTTCGCGTCCTTGGTGCCTTTGGCGCCGCCAGCACCCTTGGCCTCTTCAGCGACCCTGACGATCTGCTGGTCCTTTACCGCGGACCTTACCTCCTCCGCCATGCCGTCCCTTCACCCCACGAGAGTGCCTTCGAACCCGATGCCCTTCAGTGCATTGTCGAGCCCCTTCAAGTCCCTCCCAACGAAAGCCGCCTTTATTCCTGATCTCTTGATTAGCTTGCACGCAAGCACGTCGAAAAGGAAGTTCGAGCCAGGATTCCTACCGTCTGATCTACCCGCGAGCTCCACTAGCTGGTCGTATCCCATCGTGCGCAGCGGCTTCGCATCCTTGTTCTTCTTTGGGTCCTTGTCATAGATGAAGCCCGTCTCGCTTACGTTTACTAGCAGCTTGGAGCCCGTCGCCTCGGCAGAGAGCGTGGCGCAGCTGTCCGTGGTTATGCCAGCAAGGAATCCGCCGTGCACCACTATGCGCCTGCTTACGAGCGCCGCAGAAACCTCCTCCGGGCTTTCGGGCACTCCGTCATGCACCTCGCCGGCGAGCGCCTTGTCGGCGTCGAGCACCGCGCGCAGCATCATCGCATGCAGCCTCGTAGTAGCTATGGCTATGTTGTCGAGTGCGTACTTGTTTCCCGCGACCGGGCCTATCGCCGCGACGGCCTCCCTTGTCAGCCTGCCCCCACCTGTGGCTATCGTGAACTGCGTGTCCTTGTGCTTCCCGAGCACCTGTGCGAGATCTTTCGCGAACTCGACGTCAAAGACGCTCTTCGAGGACAATATGCTGCCACCTATGGATATAGCGACCTTCTTCATCAAAACGACCGTGTAGCTATCCTCATGGAACGTGTGACATCCTCCCACCCCTGAAGGGTGTGGGCTTCCCCTGCGGTTGCAGGATATGTTCTCAGTTCCTCGACGCTGTTTGCAGCGCCTGTTGCGCTGTATTGACCTGCATCTCCCTGGGCGTAACTTTCCCTCTGTCCAAGGGTAGTTGCTTTGTGCAATATGTTTATTGCTGCGTTTACGTCCCTGTCCATATGCAGGCCGCAGTTTCCGCATATGTACTCCCTTTCCTTCAGGGGCATCTTCTTCTTTGTGCCGCAATTGCTGCACGTCTTTGTCGTGTCCTTTGAGGGTACTTCTGTCGCCTTCATACCAGCACTTTCAGCCTTGTATGTAAGGTAGTTCACGAATCTGCTCCATGAAGCATTTGCTATTGACTGCGCAAGCCTGTGGTTCTTCTGCATGTTATGTATGTTGAGGTTCTCTGTTGCGAATGAGGTGTAACCTGAACTGACAAGTTTCTGTGAGAGTTTATGCATGAAGTCGTCTGATGCCCTTGTTGCCTCGTTCCATTCTTTTTGGAGGTGCTGTTTTGCCTTCTGCCTCCTCTTTGAACCCTTCTTCCTTCTTGAGAGAGACCTTTGCCACCACTTTATGCGCTTCTCGTGTTTCTTGTAGAACTTCGGCTTCTGGATCATCGTGCCGTCTGACATGGCTATGAAGTTGTTTAGCCCGAGGTCTATCTCTTCCTGCCTTGTGGAGTCAGGATAGATTCTGAATTTATACGCTCTTGCCAGTTCCATTACGTTCCCTTTGCCCCTCTTTATTTTATCTCGATTTGTCTTTATATACTTATCTGCGGTTCGCTATCATCCCACCCATGAATGGTGTGGGATTTCCCGCTCACTATGTTAAATATGCATGCGCTGCGCACTCCCGGATATGCGTATCCGTACCCAACGCATAAATAGCCTGCCATGCCAAATCTATTCCTGTCCTCGTGATGAAATGAAGGCAAGGGCAATTGCATATGTCCTAATAGTGGCAGGCATACTCGCCATGATGGCAGCCTCGCTGCTGCAGAACGGCTCTGGCTCGTCACCCACAACGAGCGCGCGCCAGGCATCGGGAATGCAAGGCAGCACCACGACAGTTGCGCCTACGGCCGCCTCAAACACGCCGCAGCGCGCGCCAGTGTTTTTCTCCAGCACTCCCTACTACCCATATGCATACCAGATATTCCCCGGTAACATGTCTCAGCAGGCCAGGGCCGCGATGTCGGGCTTCGCGCTAAGAGCGGCGGCGCTCCCAAACGGCTCAACTAACGTCACCATTTCCCTGATGTCGACGTCGCAGAACCAATCGATAGTGCTCGGGCAGGGATACAGCCTGTACATAATCGAGACCACCTTCGGCGATGACGGCTACAACGCCGAGTACTCGCTCGGCGACGACGGTTTCATAGTCGTGAACCAGTCCGGATACGTTGTGTAGTCATTATTTTGCCAGTGCACCGCACTCTTCCCAAGCAACGTCCCTGCGTGCGGCCTCTGCAAGGCCATCTTGTTTCAAGGGCTTCTTCAAGGCATCAATTGCATTCAAATGCGCGTCTTCCATGGTGGGTCCGGTCACGAACACGGCCCCCTCGATGCCGTTTGCGTCCCTGCGCACAACGATCTTGACCGCCTCCCTGCCTCCCCTGCAGTGCAATCCCACGAATCCTACGTCTATTATGTTGCTTCTGGATCCCGGATCCGGCCCTCTTGCTGTTCCATGCCCCTCTGGCACACCTGTTTGTTTTTCCGCAGACTTTGTTTTCATCTAGTCACCTATTAAGCGTGAAGTCCGATGCCTCGGCGGTTCCTCTAGCGATGCAGTCCTCGGCATCAGGACAGTTCCAAAGGCATCAATCCCATACATCCAATCATGTTTCTGCAAGAAAGTGCGCATGCGGCAATGCCCGCCTGCTTATGTGGTCGTTTGCAATGGAAAGGACGAGAAAAGCCGCTGCGCTGTGTTTTGCCTTCTAGAAGGTACCGTACGCCCAGTAAGGCAGTACGTCCTTCCGTCTAAAGCCAAACTCCGCTCCTATCATGTCAGCGCCCTGCTTGTGTGTTATAGCTTCCGCTAAATAAGATTAATAAAGCTTCTGTGCAACGTCTCCTTCAGATGAGTCCGCCCAGCTTGAGTATCACGAGCACAAACACGGCAGGCAGCCCGAATATGGCAGTGGCGACTATCACGGCCAGCGTTATAGGTATCGCAAGGCCGAATATCGCATTGAGGAGGAATATCGCTATGAGGCCCAGGATGCTGTTTACCAGCAATCCGAGCAGGAACTTTCCCAGCCTGAATATTATGAACACGACCAGGATGATCGCTA
Organism: Microcaldota archaeon; assembly: GCA_021817305.1. Lineage (GTDB taxonomy): Archaea > Micrarchaeota > Micrarchaeia > Micrarchaeales > CABMGC01 > JAJZOD01. Next base: position 6,981 of record JAKAVL010000023.1, read on the forward strand.
TTACTACTAGTATCTCGGATACCGCAGGGCCAAAGGGCAGTGCAAACAGCAGCGGAAGCAAAGCAGGCAGCATGCCATCACATACACTATGGAGTCTATCCTTATAGGCTTTTTGCCGCGCTGCGGCATTTCGGGGCAGCGATGCGCATGCTATGCCCGTGAACCGAAATTGCACGGAAAGCTTATATGCATTAAACTGAGAAACGAATCATAAGTGGGGTGTGCGGAAGATGAAAACGAAAAAGAGGATAAGGAGGCTCATAAGGGAGCTCAGGGAAATGCAGCAGTCGAGCAGTGATGGTAGGCTCGCTGGCATAAGCGTGGTAGGGCAGCAGGACGTATACCAGCGCATCAACGAGATGCGCTGGAACAACTATCGTGGAATAGGCTCCTGAAGCCTTACCGAATGGGCGGCAGCAGCTGTGCTTCCAGATTCGGTTCCTTGCGTTTCTTGTGCTCCGCAACAGGCTTCATGTGCCTCTTGTTTATGAATTGTATCAGCCTGAGAGCATCCGGGTAGTACAATCCAGAGATCCACTTAGCGTCCTCTGTGCTGTCCATCTGCTCCCCGATAAGGCTGAAGTGCAGCCTGCAGAAGCTCATGCCCCGCTCCATCTTGATCTCTGTTATGTGCTCGTAATGTATTATCTTTATGCTGTTCTTGAGGCCGAACGCGTCGCGCCTGATTATGAGTATCCGCTGATCCGTGGCGAACGCATGCGCCGGCGCAAGGAGCCTTCCGCCCCCCAGCCTGCTCTCGCTTATCTCTATTCCTACTGTTTCCCCCTCCGCCAGCAGTTCTCTAATAGCGCCGTACTCCCGGCTGTATTCCCCCATCCGCACCCCCAGCAGATATCTCTGGCAAGGCATATATTACTTCGTTGCGCGCCTGTTTACGGCGGGTCAAAGCACCCACTTCTCTAGCGGCTCAGCGCTTCCTTCCCTGCCTTATTGCACAGGAGGGCTTGGAGAGCTTGTTCAGGTAGTAAAGAAGTATCAGGACGTTCACGGCGAGCAGCGCCGCCGATATCTGCACCGATACGGATACAAGGATCGCGTCTGCGGAGAACAGCGATGAGGAGCTTATCCCGAGCGCCGCAAGCCCGAAGACAAGCGATTCGGAGCAGCCGCATCCACCGAGGACCCCTGCTATGACGAGTGTGGCCGCGCTGGCAGTGCTCGCAGTGAACTCTGCCCTGTTCCTCCTAGTGTTGCGCACCGAGTACACCGATATCGTGAGCAGCATCGAGGCCGTGAATATCATAGCATAAACAAGGTACCACGGCACGCTCAGCAGGAAGATCCCGTAGTTCTGGTACCTTATCAGGAACGTGAATAGAAGGTAGTACGCGACGGCCGCAGCGGCGTTCAGCGCAATGTACCTGGGATGGCGCAGGTATATGTTCTTCAATGTCCCGAGGATTCTGCTAAAAAAGCCGTTCATTGGTCATCGCCCTTTGATATCTTCTGCACGAACTCGTCGTTGTCGATGTGCTCTGCCTTTTCTGTTCCATCCCCCGCATCCTCCTTGTCCTCTCCTTCCTCCTGCCCCTTCTCTTTTCCATCCTGTTCCTCTTTTTCACGGCCGTCGTGCTCGCCGCGTATCCTGCGCATCTCGCTCCTTGTGGCAAGAACAGACCTGACGTACAGCGCCAGAACTATTATGGCTATGGCAATTATTATATACTCCGCAGCGGAGCCGATGCCCAGCCCTGGCATGCTCAGGCTGAAGCCCGCAGACGCGCTGAATGTGCCCGACTTGCTGCAACTGGCTACTATCCTGCTCACGTTCGCAGAAAGGCCATCGGCGTACGCCTTGTACTGCTGCGCCTCGATCTGCGTTATGGGCTGCGGGAAGCTTTCCGCAGCGCTTACCCTGCCTGCGAGGTATTCCATCGCGGCGGTGTTGTTGGACGAGCTGCAGTTGCGCAGGGCCTCTGTATTGTTGACGAATGAAGCGGCCGCGCCGCTTATGCTGGTCCTGCCTGAGATGACATCCTGCACAATCGGGGTCGCATGCGTCTCGAACGCGCTGAACGTGGCATTGCTGTTCCCGAGTTCAGTGGCAGCGAAGCTTATGTTGAGCAGGGAGCCCCCATAGGCGCCTTTGAGGATGCTCTGCCTCGCATCGGAGAGGGTGCGGTTCACGAAGGCAATGTCCTCCTCAATGCTCGAGTTGCAAAGGCCGAACTGGTAGCACGCATAGGAATACGCGTTGCTCCTTATGCTGTACTGCGAATACGCTGACTGGTATGCCTCAACCGCGGAGTAGCCTGTTCCGTTGATGTAATGATTGACAACCACGCTCACGTTCTCAGAATAGGCTTCCTGCGGGTAGTCAGATGGCATTATCCTTAGCGCTATGCTCTCGTTCACAGTGCCGTTCCCTGAGAATGCAGAGAAGGCAGGGACGCTGACGAAGCACGTGGCGCTCTTTCCGTAGCCCACTGCGCATTCACCGCCATACGCGCCAGAGACGGCTCGCAGTCCCTTGTCCTGGACCTGCCATACCGTGTAGTTGCCAAGCAGCGGCGTATAAGGCGCGGAAACCGTTATCGCAACGCTTATGTTGCTGCCGTCAGGGCAGCTTATGTACGTGACATTGGGCTGCACGCAGTTCCTGCCAACTATGCCAGTGTATATGGGCGCAACGTAAACGTAGGCGTAGGCCGTGCCCATAAGTGCCATAAACGCAACTGCAAGTGCTATTTTCATGTCATTCCCGCCCCTATGAACGCATAACCAATTGGGCCGGTTCACCTATATAAAGGTGATTTTGGTTCGTGTTCGTGCCTGGCCTTACGAGCTGGAGTCTGTGTAGTTTATCCTCTTTATCACAGTATTGCTCGCCACATCAATCACGTCCACCTCGCCGTACGGTCTGCCGGACCATGCAGTGTTGGCAGTATTGAATTGTGAGGCGGCATAGGCGTACTCGCCATTAGGTGAAAATGCCACAGCTACAGGGTCGTATCCTACGTTTTGGATGGTGTTTGTGACTGTGTTTGTAGGAATGTTGATCACGCTAATCGTGTTGAGAGCAAGGTTTGTCGCATACGCCGTGCTGCCGCTTGGGGTTATAGCTAGCCCTGAGGGGTAAGTTCCAACTGCCACTACACCAGGTATGGCATTTACTACGGAGTTTGTGGATGTACTCACTACTATTATATTGCCACTCGCGCTTGCAACATACAACAGCGCGCCGCTAGGCGTTATTGCCATCCCGCTTGGACTATAGCCATCGTACGCGTTGAATGAGATGCTGTTTACAACAGTATTCGTCAAGGTACTGATCACATTAACCCCGCCATACGCGTCTCCATAACTCTGAATATCCACATACACTAAAGAGTTATCCGGAGCCGCGGTCACATAGCCTCCATCACTCCAAGAACCGACTAAAATGCTGTTGGTTATAGTATTCGTGCTTGTGTTAAGCGCGTAAACCGAATTCGGTGTTGCACTGCCTTCAATGCCGCCTAGATATGCCGTTTTACCGTCTGGTGTAATCGCCATACCCTCGCCGCTGCCAGCAGTTACGTCTATGCTTACTGTATTTGTTATCGAATCTGTCAGTGTGCTGACCTTGTAAATATAATTTACAGCGCCATTTCCCCCGTTGTCAGCATATACATACTTGCCATCTGGAGTTACTGCAACATTTTCAGCATAATTAATGGGCAGCGCAAGCACGCTGTTAGTCAATGTGTTGATTGCATACATTGCCGGACCGCCCGCTAAAGTACCAGATGTACCTGACACATATACTGTAGAACCGTCTGGCGAAACAGCTATGCTCTCCAATTCTGAATTTAGAACATTCACAACCACCTCCGTCGCCCATGAGTATGCTGTGCCACCCGACGAATCTGTGACCTTTACGCAATAGTAAGTTGTAGAGCTTGGGGTTGCAGTGTAGGTGCTAGCTGTTGCTCCGGATATCGCAGTGTCGGAAGACGAGCACTGGCCTGCGCCAGGGGCAGTGTACCACTGATATGAATACCCGCCTGAGCCAGCATGGCCCGTTGCCGTGAACGTGACCGAGCTGCCGGAGGTGATGGTCTGGGTGTAAAGCGGCGAGATCGTGACGGTAAGGCCGGGGTAGAAGGCGACGTCATACGGGTCAAAGAAGCCTGAAGCTATCAGACCTGTCACACTGTTCGTTGCAGTGTTGATTATTACTACATTGCTGGAACTGCCGCAGCTTCCGCATTGAGTGGCATAAGCATATGTTCCAGACGGAGCGAATGCAACGCCATCCGCGCTGTTAAGGCTAGAGGAGGTTATTAAACTGCTCACCGTGTTTGTCGCAACATCGATTATTGCTATATTGTTCCCGCTAACAGCAACATACGCAAAAGTGCCAGAAGGTGAAAATGCATCATGATACGGTGTGCTAGGAAAGCCTGAGGTTATTGCGCCTACTATGCTGTTTGTTTCTGTGTTAACTATGACGGCGTTCCTGCTGTAAGCATTTATTATATATGCGAATGTGCCGGATGGCGAGATTGCGGTGCCCCATGGGTCGTTAAATCCTGCTGTGATTTCGCCGACAACACTATTGCTTGCCGTGCTGATTATCACTACATTGTTTGTGCCGGCATCGGCAATATATGCGTATGTGCCGTCGGGAGAAAAGCTAACGCCCGTGGGGGCGCTGAACAAAGCTGAAGTTATCTGGCCTACAACGCTGTTAGTGGCAGTGTTTATTATCACTACGTTCTTGCTATATGCATTGGATACATATGCATAGGTTCCATCAGGCGCAAACGCAACGGATGTCGGACTACTAAATCCTGAAGTTATCGCACTGACGACGCTGTTGGTTGCCGTATTAATTATTACCACGTTATTGCCAAGGACACCAGAAGCAGCATAATTCACGACATAGGCGAATGAGCCGCCACTGCCAATCGTAGTTGTGCTCGTGGTGCTCGTGGTCGTCGAACTTGTGGTTGTGCTGGTGCTGGAGGTGCTCGTCGTGGATGCAGGAGGCGAGATGCTCACTCCGCCCGTAGGGGTCACGTAGCCCACCGCGCTGCCTGAGGTGTTCTCGCCCCTGAACGTACTTGGATTGTTGACGATGGAGCTGCATGTGGGATTGCTGCAGACTTCGTAGTTTATATAGAACAACGGCTGAAGCTGCGCGCCTGCCCTCACCGTGAAGCCGCTTAAGGTGGCGCTGCAGACTGTGGAGCTGCCTGCTTTCAGGACATTGCTCGTCGCGGTCGTGTCGCACGTCCCGGCAGTGTACGCACTTGTTGCGGTGGGCGCGACATAGAATGCTGGGTCTCCAGGCAGATATATCGACTGGCCCATGTCGTTGGTGAAGATCAGCGTTATCACGGTTTCCAGAGAGTTGCTGGTGATGAGTATCTGGCCGCACGGAAGCGCAGGGGTAAGGTAGCAATATGACGGCGAATAGGTTGTCTGGTGCAGCGGTACCTCTATGGTGTAAACCGCTGCGATTGCGACTCCCAGAAGAAGTATCTCAACGGCGTACTGAGTAAGGAACTCGAATGCCGCCTGAGCCTTAAGCCGAACCACAGTTGCACCACGCCTTAGTGCAATATGCAATATATATGCTTTTATACCTTCCTAAGTTTTCTGAACTAAAAAGTATGGCAAGGGTGAAAGGGCGCTTCTTTATTGCAAGCGCCAGGAAGGCCCCACCAATTTTTGCCATATTTCCCCTTCTATTCTATTGTGTATGAAAAGGTATTTAGGTGCGAGCAGCTTCGGGGTTTCCTGCACTTACAGCAATTGTATCGCTGTCAACCGCACCCTAGCGTTATTTATAGGTTCTATCCCCCACATGTATTGATTTTATGATAGGAGCCATAGTGACGTCCCTGGACGAAAATCACCTTCTTGCGATACCCTCGGGCAATTCCGATCTCGAATCGCTCGTGGGCCGTGCAGCCAGATACATTGACAAGTCAGGAAAGTCGTGGCCTGCCACGGTGTCCTCAGTCGAGGATCCGGGTGTAATAGTGAAGTTCGAGACCTTCCCTTCAGGCCTGGGCCAGGGCCAGATAGTAGACATAATAGAAGACGAGGACAGGGAAAAGTTCCTTAAGGGCGAGGACGAGGCGTAAGACGCCCCTGAACGCCTGCTTCATTGCCGATGGGCTCAGCGCGGCGCTCATGCACGATCACTTCTTCTTTGCCTGGCCTTTCTGCTTTGACATCCTCCTCCTGACAATGAGCACTGCTGCAACTATTACCACAGCGGCTATCACAATGTCAGTCACCATGCCCCCTAATGCACTGCCGCTGGAGGCTACCACCGCGTAGTACGGGTTGCTCCCTGAATAGGACTGCTGCTGCGCCCCGTTGGGCTGCCTCCAGTCCTCGTACACGGTTATCGGATAAGTGCCGGGATTGCCGTTGGTGTCCACGCTTGCCTGGAAGACCACGTTCGCCGATTCCCCAGGCGCAAGCTCCGCTATGTAATAGCTGCTCGTCACAGGGGTTATCGGGTATATGCTCTGGAAGCTCAGCTGCAGGTCCTTCGCATCGACGTTGCCGGTGTTCTTTATCACGTAGGTTATGTTCACGTCGGTAGAGCCTGGGACAAGCGTGTAGTTGCCCTGGCTTATGGAGAACAGCGAGGCCTGGGCCACTGAGAGGCCTATGCTCGCATTCCTGCTGACAAAGCCCTGGTAGTTCTGCGCATAGTAGCCTATCCTGGCACTCAGCGAGGCGTTAGTTGTGGTGTAGTTGCCGGCTGATATGAGCACCTGCTCCGTTGTTGACTCGCCAGCTGCAAGTGACCCTATGAAAAAGCTCTTCACCGAGCTCAGAATGCTTATGCCCTGGCTTGGCGACAGGCTGACGCTCACGTTCTTCGCAGTGCCGGTGCCCACGTTGCTTATCGACAGCACCAGGCTCTGGTTGTACCCATGGTACAGCGCAGAAGGCTGCGCAGAGCTTATGTTCACCACTATGTTGGGCGTGTTGATCAGCACCCCAACCTGCTCCTCGATGGTCTCATTGTACAGCTTGCCTGTTTCGGAAGAGTAGGAAACCTGCATTGGCAGCATGTATGTGCCGTTGGCAAGGAAGCTGCTGGCCTGGTAATCGGCAGTCACCGATGCGCTGCTTCCCTCTGCAAGGGTGCCTATCCTGAACATTGTGCTCCCTATGGCAGTGAAGTTCTTGTTGCTCAGGAGCGTTATGGTTATGTTCTTCGCGGTTCCATAGCCCGAGTTCAGCACCGACAGCGTCACCGTGCTCGCGCTTCCCGGGCTTATCGCCGATGCCTGCGAGGAAATGCTTATTTCGGGCGCGCCATTCACGTAGAAGCTTATCGGCATGGTTGACTGCCCTGTTACAGTCTGCGGGGTTCCGGTAACCGACGTTTCAGAGGTCTGGTACGTTGCAACAAGGTTCAGAGTGTACGTTCCCGAAGACGTGTTCTTCGGTATGTGGAGGTTGTACGTGAAGTAGTTGTCAGATCCCCCGTATATGCCCTGCGACATGCTGCTTATGATGTAGGACTTCATAGGCGAGAAGTTGAGTATGGGATAGCTTCCCTCCAGCTGAAGGTCCACGTTCTGCAGCGTTGACGAGTACGAGTCGTATAGCTGCAGCGTCAGGGTTACGTTGCCGCCGGCAACGACCGGGTTCGGGTTCGTCTGCAGGTTGTAGACAGACAGTGCGCCGTCCACGCCCTGCGCGGCAACCATGGCAGGCAGCAGCGACGCCAAAACTATGCCGATGCCCGCGAGCATTCCAATCCTTGCAAAACCACTCTTGTCCATTTCATCACTTTGAGCATCAATCTATCGTCTTCTTGAAAAGCAGGAAGCTGAGCGCTACGACGAACAGCGAGAACGCAGCCAGGACAAATATATCCAGGAGCATTGTCTGCGGTATTATGTAGCCTGCAAGCATCACCTGCCTGAGCGCGGCAGTGGCATACGTCAGCGGATCCCCGGCGCTGAACGGCTGAAGGAACGGCGGGAACGACGAGGCCGGGAAGAAGGCCCCGGAAAGGAACCATGTGGGCAGCGTTATCATCTGCGCCACTATGGCGTACTGCTCTATGGCCCTTATTCTCGAAGCTATGAGCAGCGCAAGGGCGCTGAAGGCAAGCGCCACGAAGAATATGAGCAGCAATATCCATACTATGCCGCCTATGCCCATCGCTATCTGGGCCCCGAAGAGCAGGCCAAGGAGCAGGGCCAGTATGCCGTAGAAAACCGACTGCAGCGTACCGGACATCATCTTGCCCAGTATTATGGCGTTCTTGTTTATCGGCGCTATGAGGAACAGCTTTATGCTGCCGAGCTGCCTGTCCAGTATGGTGGAGAAGCCGCCGGAGAAGATGCCCCCGAAGGCAACCGCCATTATTATGACGCTTGCGATGAGGAAATCGCGGTAGCTAGTCGTCGCGCCCGAGGTGGGCTGCGCGACTATAATGCCGCTGCCCTGGCTCTGAAGCTGCGATCCAGCGCTCGCCCCGAACCTCTCCGCGGCACTCTGTATGAACGGCAGCGCAACACCTATGGATGAGAACTGGGTGTTGGCGTAGTAAATGTAAACGCTCGGGACCGTCCCTGAACTCGGGAACGTGGGCAGTATGACTATTACTATATACACGCTTCCTGACCGCAGCATGTTCATTGCGGATGCCTGGTCCGTTACCGCAGCGATAGAGAGCGTTCCCTGGGCCTCAAGCATGTTTATGAACTGCATTGACTGCTGATTGTTTGCATAATTGGCTACCGCCACCGGCACGTTGGTCACGCTATTGCCCAACTGCCCGAAGAAAAGTATGATGACAAGGGGGAACATCAGCGACCTTATTACGTTGGTGCGTATGCTGCTCCTGAATATAAGCATCTCCCTTGTGAAAATAGTGAACGAGTCCTTCATGAGTCCCATCATCTTCACCTTTTGTACATGGCCGCCCTGTTGTCTGTGTTGTCCTTCGACACCGCATCCCGCAGGCTCTCCCCCGTCAGCTTCAGGAAGGCATCGTCCAGAGTGGGCAGGTGCATGCTGAATGCAAGAACGTCGCTGCCCTCCTTCTCCAGCATCTGCGCTATCTTTATCGAGGTGCTGAGCGATTTCTTCTCTATAGTAGCGATTATCCTGTCTCCATCGACCTTCGTCTCTATGCCGAACTTTGACTTTATGAGCCTGTTCACCCTCTCCACCTCGCTGTCCTTGACCGTCACCTCCAGTATGTTGCCCTGTGCAGCCATGCGCTTGAGCTCCGAGGCGGTGCCTATGGCCTTTATCTCGCCGTGGTCTATTACGGCTATCCTGTCGCACAGCGCATCCGCCTCCTCAAGGTACTGCGTCGTCAATATGACCGTAATGCCCCTTCGGTGCAGCGATGATATGTGGCTCCACATGCTCACCCTGCTTTGGACGTCAAGCCCTGTCGTGGGCTCGTCCAGTATGAGTATCTTAGGGTCCTGTATCATAGAGCGCACAAGGCTCAGCCTGCGCTGCATTCCTCCTGAATAAGTGCCTGCGCGCGCATCGCCGAAATCGACAAGCGAGGCCTCCCTGAGGGATTCCTCTATGCGCCCTGATATCTGACCCTCAGGCACATGGTAGAGCCTTGCAAAGAGGCGCAGGTTGTCCCTGCCCGTGAGCTGGTTCTCCACAACTGTTTCCTGGGTCATGAAGCCTATCATCTGCTTTACCTCCAGCGCATCGCGGTTTATGTCAAGACTCTCGACTGTTATTCTCCCTGACGTAGGTGTAAGTATCCCGAGTATCATGTTCAGCGTTGTGGTCTTTCCTGCTCCGTTAGGCCCCAATATCCCGAATATCTCCCCCTTCTTTATGTTGAAGCTTATGCCCTTCACTGCCTGAAAGTCGCCGAAGCTCTTCTTCAGGTCCTTTATCTCAACAGCATTGTCCGCCATCACATTCCCTTGTCAAATTCGCTCACGAGAAGCTTCATGCTTTTTATCAGCTGCAATATTATGTGCCTTGACCTTCTGACAACCCCCGCCCCTTTTGCTGTGAGCCTGTAGTGCCTCTGCGCCTTTCCTCCGGACAGCACGGTCCTGCTCCTCACATATCCCTGCTTCTCTAGGGCGCTGAGCGCATTGTACACCTCGTTCTTTGTCACTGTTCCAAAAGGCATATGCGTATGGCACTTCAGTGCCTTGAGCATGGCGTAGGGATAGTCGCTGCCCCTGCTTACGGATCTCAGCAGCATGAGCTTCAGCACGCCTCCGCGCAGGCTACTCCATACCCTTGCGCGCTCCTCTATAATATCCTCCACCATGCAGATCTTAGTTTAAATTTAAACTATTTTATTTATGCACTAAAATATATAAATGCTGCGCATGCTCCCCTCACCCTGTTTCCTCAATGCGGCCGACGCTCATCAGGTCCCTTTTGCTTACGCCCAGTTCCGTCGTATCGCCTATGAGGTACGCGTCATCGCCATTGTAACAAGCTTCCCTGTCGGCCTGCCGCGCTTCCTCGCCTCTCCGGAGAAGCCGGCATACGTGTCATCCGCGATTCCGCGTATTGTTATGTCTGTCATGCGATCATCAGACAATTGCGCGCACTGACCTCCTAAGCCATGCCGCAAAACGACTACGCCTGCGCCGAGCAGCACCACGATTACGGGCATCACGATGCTCCACTACAGCGCAATGGCGTGCACTGCAGATAGCAAATCACGATTCCAGCAACAATCACAACAAGCCCGAGGAAGGAGCCTCCGTACCATAGCACGCTTGCGCCGGCCCTCTCCGCATCCTCCATCTTCTCCCTGTTCATTTTTCTTGCCATCATCCAATCACTATTCTTATGCGGTGTTTACGGCAATGCCGCTGCCGCGTCTGCAAAAGGGCAAAGATAAATACTTTGAGATTTCAAGTTCTGCTGTGATAGACTGCTAGACTACAATGCGATTGAGGAGAAGTGGCAGAAGGCATGGGCCGAGGCCCACATATTCGAGCCTGGGGTCAGCGAGAAGAAGCCATACCTGGTCACCGCGGCGTTCCCCTACACCAACGGCCCGCAGCACATAGGCCATCTGCGCACGTACGCTACCGCTGACACACTAGCAAGGTACAAGCGCATGAAGGGCTACAATGTTCTTTACCCGATGGGCTTTCATCTCACGGGCATACCGATAATCGCGCAGGCCAACAAGATAAAGGAGAACGACCCGGACATACTTGAGGACTTTAAGTCGTTCGGCATTCCGCAGGAGGAGATAGCAAAGATGGGCGACCCCCTCTACATGGGCAACTACTTCGCAAAGTCCGCCAGGGAGAGCATGCGCCGCGCGGGATACAGCATAGACTGGACAAGGAGCCTGACCTCCATAGAGCCAAGCTTCAGCAAGATGGTAGAGTGGCAGTTCGGCATACTCAACAGGAAGGGCTACCTGGTTCAGGGCAAGCATCCAGTTGGATGGTGCCCGAAGGATCAGGGCGCGGTGGGCATGCACGACACAAAGGGCGATGTCGAACCAGAGATAGAGAAGGAGACAGCCATTAAGTTCAAGGTTGAGGGAACGGACTACTCAATACTCTGCGCCACGTTCCGCCCCGAAACCATCGAGGGGGTCACCAACCTGTTCGTCGGCGATTTCACCTATGTAACCTGCAGGTCAGGGGACGAGGCCTATTGCATGTCAGCGGAGGGCTTCGAGATGCTTAGGCATCAGATCAGCCTCGAGAAGACCGGCGAGATTTCCGGCAGGGAGCTGCAGGGCAGGAAGTGCATAAATCCGGCAAACGGAAAGGCAGTGCCAATCTACCCCGGGTATTTCGTGAAGCAGGACGTCGGCACCGGCGCCGTGATGAGCGTGCCTGCCCATGCCCCATTCGACTACGTTGCGCTGGAAAGGCTGAGGAAATCGGGATACAATGTAGACGTTGTCCCGGTAAGCGTTCTCCAGATCCCCGGAAAGGAGATTGCGGGGGCGCCTGCACTCGCGTATCTGCGTGCGGTGAATGCCGACGAGAACTCGAGCGACGAGCTCATAGAACAGGCCACGAAGCTGGAATACAAGGAAGAGTCGCACATGGGCAAGATGACCATAAAGGGCTATGAGGGAATGAATGAGCCTGCCGCGCGCGACAAGGCAATCAATGAGCTGAAGAGCTCCAACGCTGCGATTGAGATATACCTGCTGATAAACGAGAAGCCGGTGTACTGCCGGTGCAAGACGAGGGTCGTAGTGAAGCTCGTCGACAACCAGTGGTTCATAAACTACGGCGATGAGAAATGGAAGGGGCAGGTAAGGGAGCACCTAAAGGAGATGCGCATATTCCCGGAGAAATCGAGAAGCGCCTTCGAGTCCGCCGTAGAATGGCTGAACCTCAGGGCAGTGGCCCGCGCACAGGGCCTAGGCACGCGCTTCCCGCTCGACAACAGGTTCATAATAGAGTCGCTTTCCGATTCTACGATATACATGGCTTTCTATACGATCCGGAACCTAATAGCCAACGTGGATCCCAGCAAGCTCAAGACTGAATTCTTCGATTACGTATACCTCGGGATAGGCGATCCGAACGGCGTTTCCAAGGCCACGGGCATAGACTACGAGACAGTGAAGAAGTGCAGGGAGTCCTTCAGCTACTGGTACAAGGACACATCGAGGCACTCCGCGCTCGAGCTAGTGTTCAATCATCTCACCATGCACCTGTTTAACCACGTTGCCGTCTTCCCCAGGGAAAACTGGCCGAAGCAGGTGGTGGTCAACGGCATGATACTCATCGAGGGCGAGAAGATGAGCAAGAGCCTGGGCAACATAATACTCCTATCGGACGCGATAAAGCGATACGGCGTGGATTCGGAGAGGTTCGTTGCAGTTGCGAGCACGGACCTGTTCAACGATTCGGACTTCTCCGAGGCCGCTGTCAACGGAATAAAGGAGCGCTTCGAGTATCTCAATGGGGTGTGCGAGTCGCTTGATGCCATGGGCACGTCAGAGCTTTCCCAGATAGACTTCTGGCTTTACTCCAAGCTGAACGCCAAGACCGATACCGTAGGCCGGGCGATGGACATCCTGGACCTGCGTACGGTCTCAACCGAGCTGCTTTACAACACTGTGATAGAGCTGCGAAGATACTCCGCGCGCGGCGGCAGCAATGCCATGGTAATGCGCGATTACATAACCAACGTTGTGCTTATGCTGCAGCCCATAGCACCCCACCTATCCGAGGAGCTGTGGCACAAGCTTGGCAACACCTCATTCTCATCAACCGAGAGCTGGCCATCGCCAGACCTGAGCATGGTAAACGCAAAGGTAGAGCTGCAGGAAGGCCTGATAGACAGCGTCATTTCAGACGCAAAGCAGGTGGCGCAGCTCATGTCCAAAAAGCAGGGCAAGAAACCGAAGTCAATAACTATAATCACTCCGAGTCCGTGGAAGGCCGACCTTATGAATTCGCTTGCGGAGCACAGGGACCTCGGCAAGGCCATCGAGGCCGTAGCAAAGGAAAACAGGGCCGAGGCATCGAAGATCGCGGCAGGGTTGGCAAGGAAGCTCAACGAGGTAAAGAGGGCAGAGCTCAGCGGCGATGAGGAGTTCTCCTCCCTCAGCTCGGCGCAGGAATACCTCAGCGGAATCCTTGGCTGCGATGTCATCGTTGAAAAGGAGCCAGAGTCGAAGTCGCAGAGGGCATCCCGCGCCATGCCACTAAAGCCAAGCATAGACCTGTCCTATTGATTCCCCATCTTTTACTGCACTACACGCTTCGTATCCTGCGTTCATCCACGCATGCGAATGCCTTTATATACCTGTTCAGGAGAACCACTATCTTTCCAATCAAGAACTTCTTGCGCCTGCCCGCAAGGCGCGGACGAATCCAAAACACTTAACGCTAAAGGTGACTACAATGGACGAAATAGATGACAAGTCGAAAGAAACAAAGGATTTCAGGAGGCAGAGGATAATGGAGGAGCAGGGAAAGATGGCCAAGGACCTGGGAGACATAGAGCATATGGTGGAGGACGATGCAAGGGAGAGGCGCGGCTCAGAGGTCCTCTACTTCGAGCCGATATACAAGAGCGCAAAGCGCATGCGTGATAAATTAATCACAGACTTGAAGATAGAGTCGGGCCTCTAAAGCGGCATCTGCAAAAACGCCTGCTGTTGCGCAACACGAACTGACGCCAAGGCCAAGCAAATCTGAAGAAACCTTAAATATATTCTTTTCCATATCACCTTGGTGTTGCAGTGATCTCCAGCGCATTCAATGCAGATATAAAGTACCTGCAGGTTATGGATCAAAACGGCAAGATCGATGCATCGCTTCTTCCAAAGGAGATTAACGACGCAAGGATTCTCGACATGTATAGGAAGATGGTGCTTGCGAGGAACCTGGATGCGAAGACCCTAAGCCTGCAGCGGCAGGGGCGTGCAGTCACGTACGCGCCGCTCATCGGCGAAGAGGCCACCCAGATAGGCAGCGCAGCGGCGATGCGCACCAACGATATCTTCGTGCCCAACTTCAGGCAGCACGGAGTATATGCTGCAAGGGGCGCGCCTCTCGAGGCGCTGATGCTGTACTGGCGCGGCTTTGAGGAGGGCAGCGTGATGCCCAAGTCCGTCGGCGGCTATCCGGTGATAATCCCAGTTGGGAGCCAGATGCCCCATGCCGCAGGGATAGCGTTCGCGCAGAAGTATCTCAAGACAGGCGCTGCTGTAGTCTCATATGTAGGCGACGGCGGAACCTCGGAAGGGGACTTCTACGAGGCGCTGAACTTCGCAGGGGTATGGAAGGCCCCCCTTGTCGCGATAATAGAGAACAACCAGTGGGCGATATCCGTGCCAAGGTCGGAGCAGACAGCAGCAACGACCCTCGCGCAGAAAGCCATAGCCGCGGGGGTGAACGCCATCCAGGTCGACGGCAACGATGTGCTCGCGGTGTACAAGGCCGCTCACGACGCAATACTCAACTCGCTTAATGGGCCTACAGTGATAGAGTGCGTCACCTATAGGATGAGCATGCACACCACTGCAGACGACCCCACAAAATACAGGCCAGACGCAGAGGTGGAGGCATGGAAGCCGCTGGACCCGATACTGCGCGTGAGGAAATACCTCTCGGGCAAGGGCCTGGTGACCGATGACTCGGACAGGAAGCTCAACGAGGAGCAGCTGAAGCTCATAGACGCCGCTGTCGAGAAGGCCGAGCAGTTTAAGCCAAACCCGGAGAGCATGTTCACGAACATTTACAGCTTCATGCCGCAGGTGCTAAAGGATGAGCTGGACGCCGCGAAGGCGGCGAGGTTTTGGGTGTAGTCATGCAGATGAACATGGTATCCGCGCTGAACAGCGCTCTTGACATCGCATTGAAGGAAAACGACAAGGTCGTCCTTCTCGGAGAGGACATAGCAAAGGACGGCGGCGTGTTCCGCGTCACCGACGGCCTGTCTGCAAAGTACGGCACCGACCGCGTGATGGACACGCCCCTCGCCGAATCCGCCATAGCGGGCGCATCGATAGGCATGGCGCTCTCGGGGCTTCATCCGATTGCGGAGATGCAGTTCGCAGGCTTCATGTTCGAGGGGTTTGCGCAGATGATTAACCATGCATCAAGGTACCGGGCAAGGACACGGTCATCTATGTCTGTGCCGATGATAGTGCGCACCCCTGTAAGCGGCGGAGTCCGCACGCTCGAGCACCACTCCGACAGTCCGGAGGTGTATTACTCCCACATCGGCGGGCTCATCGTAGTTGAGCCTTCGAATCCATACGACGCAAAGGGCCTCATGCTGAGCGCTGTCCGCATGCAGGACCCTGTCGTATTCCTGGAGCCGACGAAGCTCTACAGGCTTTTCAAGCAGGACGTTCCGGAAGAGGCGTACGAAGTGGAGATAGGCAAGGCCTCAAAGGTACGCGAGGGCAACGATCTCACTGTGATAACATACGGCACGATGGTGCCAGTGGTCACCGATGTCGTGAAGCAGAAGAAGCTCGATGCTGAGATAATAGACCTCAGGACCATAAACCCGCTCGATGAAAAAACAATACTCGAGAGCGCCAAGAAGACCGGGAGGGTAGCGATAGTGCACGAGGCATCGCTCAGCTTCGGCGTGGGCGCAGAGATATCCGCGCGGATAGCGGAGAAGGCGATGTTCGAGCTCAAGGCACCTATAATCCGCATAGCCTCTCCATCGCTTCCGTATCCTTTCCCGGGGTACGAGAACTACTATGTGCCCAACGAGAAGAAGGTGGCAGAGGGTCTTGACAAACTCATGAACTCGTGATATTCCATGAAAGAGATAAGGTTTGTTGACGTCGGGGAAGGAATCACAGAGGGCCACGTGCGCAAGTGGCTGGTCAATGACGGCGGCGAGGTAAAGGAGGACCAATCGATAGTGCAGGTGGAAACGGACAAAGCGGTGGTCAATGTTCCTGCACCAATATCCGGAATACTCAAGATAGCCGCGAAGGAAGGCACTACCGTAAAGGTGGGTGACCTTGTCGCGACTGTTGGCACTCCGGAAGAGCTCAAGCCAGTTCCGCAGCAATCAGCATCAGGCGCGGGGAAGCAGTCTGCTGCGCAGCAGCAGCCAGCGGCACAGCAGGCTCCGCAGCCGGCTCAGCAGCCCGCGCCAGAGGCGCAGCACCAAACGGCGCACGAGATACTTGCAACTCCATCGGTGCGCAAGCTTGCCAGAGAGCTGGGCGTTGACATCACAAAGGTTACAGGAACAGGGCCCAACGGCAGGCTCACGGAGAATGATGTGCGCAGCCATAAGGCAGGCACGCAGAAGAAGGCGGTGCCGAAGTTTTCCGAGGTCCTTGAGGAAAAGCATGCGGAGGAGATAACGCGCGTGCCGATGTCGCAGACGAGGAAGGCGATAGCAAGAAACATGGAGCTCTCATGGACAATACCGCGCGCAGTGCACATGGACAGGATGGATGCGAGCGCTCTCTTCGCCATAGTGCAGAAGGAGAAGCCAAGGCTGGAAGGCCTTGGGATCAAGCTGACCTTTTTGCCATTCATAATAAAGGCAGTGGTGCGCGCCCTCAAGGAGTACCCTCGGTTCAACTCCAGCTACGACCACGAAACTCAGGAGGTCATAGTCAAGAGATACTTCAACATCGGCATAGCCGCAGATGCTCCCGACGGCCTCAAGGTGATAGTGGTGAAGGGCGCAGACACGAAGAGCATAGCCCAGATAGCCAAGGACCTGCAGGAACTGGGAGAGAAGGTGCGCAACCAGACTATAACCGTCGAGGAGATGTCCGATTCCACTTTCACAATAACCAACATAGGCAGCCTTGGAGGCGGTTATCTCTCAGTGCCGATGATAAACTATCCCGAGGTGGCGATACTCGGCGTGCACATGATCCGGGACGAGCCCGTTGTCCGCAACGGCGCAGTGGCTGTCGGCAAGGTGCTCCCTATATCGCTCAGCTTCGACCACAGGGTGGTTGACGGAGCGGATGCGGTGCAGTTCGCCAACGCTGTTATGAGGTACCTCGAGGATCCCGACCTCCTCGAGATATTGGGTTAGGCCATGGTCATGGGCTCACTTCCCGAGCGGACGGATCTTGTCGTCATAGGCGCAGGTGTCGGGGGATACATAGCGGCGATACGCGGCGCAGAGCTCGGCATGTCAGTTGTACTGGTGGAGAAAGAGAAGCTGGGAGGCCACTGCCTCAACTACGCATGCATACCCTCGAAGACGCTGCTCAACATATCTAAGATGTACTTCGAGATGAGGAACTCGGAGAAGTTCGGAATAAGAGCGCAGAATGCGACGCTCGACCCCAAGAAGATGTACCAGTGGCGCATGGACGTCTCAGGAAAGCTGGAAAGCGGAGTGGGATTTCTGTGCAAGTCAAACGGCGTCGAGGTCGTGAAGGGGTCAGCAGTATTCCTTTCGGACAGCAAGCTGCAGCTCAGCAACGGCACCGAGATAGACTTCTCAAAGGCCATAATCGCCACTGGCTCAGAGCCCACGGCGCTCAGCTCCTTCCCCTTCGGGCCAGATGTCCTGGACTACAAGAGGGCGCTCATGCTTGACTACATACCAAAAAGCATGAGCATAATAGGCGCGGGATACGTTGCAGTGGAAACCGCTACTCTTTTCGCAAGGCTCGGCACACAGGTCAACATAATCGCAAGGTCGAAGCTGCTGCGCACGTTCGACCAGGAGGCAGTGGAGGTGGTGAAGGAAAGCCTTCAGAAGCTCGGTGTAAAGATATACGAGGGCGCTGCTCCCGCATCCAAGCAGGGCAACACCATAACCCTGGACAACGGCACAACGATAACCCAGGATGCGCTCGTCGTCGCCGTAGGCCTCAGCCCGTACACTACCGGCCTGGGCCTTGAAAACACGACAGTAATGCGCGACGGCAAGGGCTTCATAAAGGTCGATGAAGCACTGCGCACAAGCAACCAGAACATATTTGCCATTGGAGATGTCATAGGCGAGCCTATGCTCGCGCACAAGGCCATGCGGCAGGGAGTCGTCGCGGCAGAAGCAGCCTATGGAATGAGCTCAGCATATGACAACATAGTCGTTCCCGCGGTCGTCTTCTCTGAGCCGGAAATGGCCATTGCCGGAACATTGGAAGGTGATAGCATCGAGATTACGAAGTTCCCCATGTCGGCTATCGGCAGGGCCATCGCCATGGACAAGAAACCAGGATTCGTGAAGATCGCGCACACGAAGGGGGGAATAGTGAAGGGCATAGAGATAGTGGCCGAGGACGCCGGCAACCTGATTGCGGAGGCCGCGCTCGCCATAGAGCTGGGCGCGACGATAGAGGATATCGCAGACACGATACACCCTCATCCCACATACACCGAGGCGATACAGGAAGCTGCAGAAGCAGCTCTAGGAAGGCCCATACACTTCTTCTACGGGAAGCAAAATAATAAGAAGTAAACGATTCTTTAGATAATGTAGATTTCTTGAAACGCATCATTATTAATGCAGACAAGTTGTTCACCGGCAATGAGATAATAGAGCGAGCCTCAGTCGTGGTAAATGGCACACGAATAGTAAAAGTTGGCAAGTATGGAGAATTCAAGGGAAAAGGTCTTAAAACACGTTTCCTGTCTCCAGGTCTCATAGACATGCATGTGCATGCTACTCCATTTTTATATAAGTATCCCTACTCAAGGGAATTGAAGGTTATCAGATATATAATGAGCCTTTTCCTGTACAACGGGGTGACAACCATACGAGAAACAGGAAACAGTGTAAACAACACATTCAACACAATCCAATTGCAAATGGACAAACCCTCAATACATTCCTCGTTATTTCTTGATGGCAAAGACCCGTTATGGTCCATGAGCTTTTGCGTCTATGATAAGAGCGTAATAGACAAGATGTTAGACCTCGCAAAGGTTCTTGAGGTGGAATGGATCAAATCTTACGAGAGTATAAATCCTGAGATATTCCTCAATATAGTCAACGAGGCTCATAAGCGACATTTTAAGGTAGCAAGCCATGGGAGGGCGCATGTAATAAACAGCAAGGTCGACACCATAGAGCATATTGTTACACTCCTGCGTAAAACAAAGAACATCAAATGGAGGAAGTTATACCTACTGTGGTCCAACAGCCAAGAGTTGTCACAGATGAAAGCGGTTGCCAGTCACATGGTAAGAAATAAAATAGCACTGTGTCCTACCCTCGTACTAAGCAAGATGGAGCTGTTTCCTTCGGATGGACTTACTTATTCCAAATACCTGAGGAAGCTTGATCCAGAGTACAGACCTTATCAGCTTAAGCACCCAAGGAACCCACTTGCCAAGATAAAAATCAAAAAAAGAAAGCGCATACTTAAAAACATGCTCGCGGCAACAAAGTTGTTACATGACAATGGAGTCAGGATATTGGCTGGTAGTGATTGTGGCAATCCATTTGTCGCACATGGGTATTCACTTCATGAAGAGTTAAAATTACTGGAGTCCACAGGAATTTCAAGGCTAGATGTTCTAAAATCAGCAACATCAGAGTGTGCTGATACGCTTGGTGATATGAGAGTAGGCCGCATAAAGACAGGATGCAGGGCAGACCTCTTGATGATAGATGGCGATCCGTCCCGGACGATATCTGATCTAAACAAGATAACTCATATAATCTTGAATGGTAAGGTAATAAATAGAGCCTCAATTAGGTATATGAAAAACCCATAAGACATCTACCTAACCCCCAACTCAATCAATAATCATATAAGATTGCGTGTCTCATTAAACACAAAGTGGTTTGTTGAAGAGAAAAGGCAGGGATAGATTTGTGCTCGCCCTCTGGATCATAGAGATAATCCTCGGCGCGGCGATGATTGCCATAGGCCTGTTCGGCTACAGCAATACCCTATGCAGCTGCCCGGCAGAGATAATCGGGCAAACAAGCATTCCATGCAATTGCATAAACCCTGTCGCATCGCTCAGCCTGTGGGCAGGAGTCATATTCGTGATAGTAGGCGCAATTGCCTTGATACTAACCCGATATGGGATTCTGGGGCGCGGAAAGAGGAGGCGGTGAGTTGAGGATAAGGATAATCTCAAAGAAGAACTACAAGGAGCTCAGGAAGCTGCGCAGCGCATTCAAGGCCTCGAACAAGGGCGACATAACCATTGCGGTGGGCGGCGACGGCACATTCCTCGAGGCGGCAAGGTCTACCGACAAGCCGATACTTCCAATACGCAGTACGGATAAACTCAGCAAAGG
>JAKAVL010000002.1 GCA_021817305.1 Microcaldota archaeon
AAGTTATGAGCATTTGCTCATTAGCGCCCTTGCATAACATCTTGAAGAGTTAGACTGTCAAGTTACTTTCCGGTAGTGCTATAAATAATTTTCCCGATACAACTCCTCTGTGATAAAATGCCAGTGAAGACCGGAGAATTCAAGGGACACCCGACGATAAGCCTCATGAAGGATGAGAGCGACATGCGCCCGTTCACTTTCGGAATGGGAAAGGCGCGCCTCATACTCGAGAACCTCGATGCGATAAAGGAGTTCGTCGAGAGCAACGGCAAGGATACGAGCGCAAGCGACATAGAGACGCAGTAATCAATTGCGTTGTACGTGCCAAATCCTATGGCATTAGCTGTGCTTATGGTATACTTGTCGAGTAGCTGCCGGGGAATGTCACGTTGTAGGCCGTCCCGTTGTTGAAGTTGCCGCCGTAGTCATTCACATTCATGTTCAGCGGCCACCATCCAATCAGGTACTGCAGGGCCACTGGCTGCCCTCCTATTCCTTCGTTGTATAGCGCCATTATCTCGTTTGTGCTTAGCGATGCGTTGTACAGCTGCACGTTCGCAATGAGCCCATTGAATGGGTATATCTTCCCGCTGGGCCATACTACCGCGCCTATGGTGCTGGAGTTGCTCGCGCCTATGACCTTTGAACCCTGATTCGAAGTTGAAAATACATTAGTGTTGTTGAATACGGTCGCTGTGCCGTTGCTTTTGTTGTACTCCGCAACGATGAACTGCCATGAGCCTGCGCTGAAATTGTAGTTTGCGCCAGGCCACTTTACATACGATCCGTTGACCCACAGGGTTCCGCATGCGCCGTTGTTGCCTCCGTAGCCGAAAAGACTGAATCCAGAGCTCGGGCTTGGCATACTGCTGAATATGCCCTGGCAGTGCGTGAGCGTAGGGCCATACCAGTATATCCACGCGGCTATGGTGAAGCCGTTGCTTATCGAGCCTGACCTGAATGGCCTGATTGTTATGTAATTTGGATAGCTGCATGATCCTGAGCCACCGCCAGAGCATGATCCGCTGCCGTCATAGGAAGGATTCATGCTTGCCACTGTCTCGGGAAGCTCATTGGTGCATATGCCCACGAGGTTCAGCTCGTATCCAGTGTACGGGCCAGCAGGCCTCACGACACGGCACATGCCCGGGTTGGCCCTGTGCTGCCCCTGGCTGAATGCGCCTGTGGCATACAGGCCGGCCATCACTATCGCAATTACAAGCAGCGACCATCCGTACGTTATGAGGAATTCCGTCGCGCTCTGAGACTCCTCCTTCGGAATGGACTCCATGCGCATCCTGCGCTTTTTGTTTGCCGCTCTGCGCCTTTCCATGGTGCTACCTTATGCGTTAAATACCTGAAACACAATCCTTATAGACATGTTCAGTTGTCTCTGAGCATGTCCCCTATGGAATCCATTATCTCCTTTATGGCCTCATCTGCAAACTTTTTATTTGACGGGGTTTCAGCAGGATCGTCTATCATCTCGCCTTCCTCGATAAGGGGCAACCGCTTGCCTCCCGCCGCGAACACCATGCCCTCAAGTCGCTTCGATGATATCCGTATTCGCGCACCGTCCACCATGGCGTAGTAATCGATGTCGGTGTCGACATTATATAAATGCCGTGTGGACTCGCCGTCCGACATTGTCAGGTACCCGATGGGTCCGTAGGACACTTTGAGAAGTTCAGCGAAATACTGAAGGAGTTCCCTGAGAATGTCCTCTCTGCCAAATCCCCTTCCTGCATCATGTGCTGTAGATTTGGCATCGATCAATTTCTCGGCAACTTCCTCTATGCCCTCATTTACCGATGGCTCATTCTCGGTGCTGAGAAGCCTCTGCTCGCTGGCCTTTATCCTTTTTATGAGTGCGTTGTCCTCTATGTTCCTGTACAGGCCGGTCAGCTTCCCGGAATCTGGATCCTTCCCGTAGGTGACAAGGCCCAGCGCAGTCAGGATCCTCTAATGCCGTTGCATACGCAGTAACTGCAATAATCATCGCTATAGCCGCAATTATCAATACCTATACTCAAAAAGAAGGAAGCAATGGGGTCACAACCGAAAAAGACATGGCTGATTAGATGGCCCAAATGAATGCCAATACCTAAATCACACGGCATCCTTATATATACAACCTTCATAATTCACATTATAAATGGGGTATTTATGGACAAGAGGGCAGCCGGGATCGGTGCAGTGATTGTTGTAATAATAGTCATAGTGGGCGCATATGCATTGTACTCTGGAGGAAATGGCAATGCCTATTCAACTACCACCGTAAGCTACTCAACTGTTCAAAGCACCGCACAGACAACTGCGCCGCAGGGCAACGCAACGTTGTTCAACAGCACGCAGTACGCAGCGTATTCGTATCTTATATCGGGCAGTGCGAACCTGTCCTCTTACGGGGCAGCGACTTCGGACTTCAACCTCACCTCGGCTGCCGGAAAAAACAGCTCAACCATTTACACAATAGCATTCAAGGACACGGGCGCATCGTACAACGTTACCCTGCAGGCCGGCCAGAAGCTGTATTACATCGACACTATCCCTACTGACGACGGCCCTACGGACCACACCACCGGGGATGACGGCTATGCCGTTGTCAATGCTACTGGCTATGTTCTAAGCATAAACTACCCAATCAGCGGATAAAGGAAGTTGTGCCGGTATGAAACTTTTCGGGCAGGCAGTCGCGTCAATGTATCTATGGGTCATAGCCCTGCTTTTGCTGCTCGCCGCCTATTCCGCGTACACGCTGCACCAGTTCCCATTCTCGCTTGTAATTGCGGCAATCCTGGCGCCCCTGGTCGAGCTCGCCATTCTCTACGCGACAAAGAAGCCATTGAAGGTTCCATGGTCCGGAATGATAACCGGGCTCATAATCGGCGAAGTCGCCCCCATAACCACTCCGGTGCTTGCCATAACAATAGCATGCATCGCTGCTATGCTCTCAAAGTACTTCATAAGGCTGAAGAGCAGCAACGTGTTTAACCCAGCAACTCTAGGAATGCTCGTCGGCCTGGGGCTGTTCGCCATAGGCGATGAATGGTGGGGCGCTGCAGGAATCTCTCTTTATGGACTCGCTATACCCGCATCTATAGTACTCGTCATAGCTGCTTACGAAGCAAGCAGGCTGGTTACTGCACTATCGTTTATAATATCCATCACAGTGCTTTCTATCCTGCTCAGCGGCAGCGTATCTCTGTCGGGAGCCGGAATCGCACTTCTCGGCGTGAACTACTTTTTCGCGCTGCTAATGATGGCAGATCCTAAGACCTCGCCGCACAGTAACCGGGCGCAGGCGGTATATGGTGCAGGAGTCGGAGTTCTGTACGCCTTTCTGGCGGTGTTAGGGATAGCGTACTCCTACTTCCTTGCGCTATTGCTGGGGAACATACTGTTTGCTTTCTACAGATACAAAGGGCGCAAGATATTCTGACATCACTCGCTCCTCAGCGCCACTATCGGATCGACAGACGCTGCCTTGAATGCAGGGTACATGCTGGCCAGTATGCTGACTATCAATGCTATCACTATCGCGACTATTATGGTGCCTAAGCTGACTATCGGCGTAAGCGATATGCTGCTCGAGGAACTTTCTCTGGGCCCTGCGCCTGATGAGAATGTCGCACCACCTGAACTAATTGCCGCGCCTCCCCTGTTGCCTGCGGCTCCAGAAGAAGTACTGGAAACAGGGGTATTGCTGTGCGAAGCCCCTCCTGAAAGCAATGCAGGGAGAGCATAGGCGCCTCCGCCGCCAACGACAACACCTATCACCCCTCCAAGGAAGCCGATTATCACCGCTTCCGTAAGGAACAGCGCAAGTATGTCGCCTTTCTTGAAGCCGAGGGCCTTGAGGATTCCTATCTCCTTGGTGCGTTCAGTAACCGACACCATCATTATGCTGAGTATGCTTATTCCCGCGACGATGAGCGACACCCCCGCTATGGACCCGAGAAGCAGCGCCAAAGATCCTGTTATCGAGGCGACCGTCGCGGCTATCTGCTGCACCGATAATACGGATGCACTGCTGCCGTAGACGTCGGTAAGCAAATTGTAGAGAGGTGTGACCGCAGTAGTGCTGCTGGCCTTTACTATCAATGCGCTGAATGAGTACTGGTTGGTAAGGCTCTCAACCGCGCCGATAGGCATGAATATCGCTGTATCAGGGGAAAGCGTTGAAGAGCCATATGCATTCAGTATGCCTACGGGGACTACAGTTATTGTCTTGGTACCGCCTCTCGTGTGCAGCGTGAGGTATAGTGGCTGGTCAAGGTTCACCGAGGGGCTAGTCTGAGTAGCGCTGGGGAAGGCTATGTCATGGCCGACAAGCGCCAGAGGCAGCACCGTCTGGTTGTAAGAGGTGCCGCTGTAGAGGTTTATGCTACCTATCGCATCGGTAATGCTGTAGTTGTTTATGCCCACTATCGTCGCGGACAGCTGCTGGCCGTTGACAGTGACGTTTGCCGGCACCTCTATCGCAGGTATTACGGTGCTAACGTTCGGGAATGCCTCTATCTCGGCCACGTCGGCCGTGGTAAGTATCGCGGCCTTCGTTGGTATCACGAACAGCGCAGTAGGGCCTATGCTCTGCAGGGCGTTGGTGATGCTCTGGGTTATCCCCGCGACAAGCGATACCAGGGACACTATCGCGGCAATGCCTATCACTACCGTGAGCACAGTTAGCGCAGTCCTGACCTTCCTCTCGGATATGCCTTTTATCCCAAGCTTTACTATGTCGTTGAGCCTCATTTACGACCCTTGCTATTTTTCCTGCGTCTGATGTACAGGTACGCGACTATCGCCACCACGATTATTACGATTATTACTCCAATTATGGTGCCCCCTCCGCCGCCATTTACGTAATAGGTCTTGCCATTGGCCGTCACAACGTGGCCCTGGCCAGTCGAGTTCACAGGCGCACTTGCCTGTGATATGTCAACTGTATAATTGAGCGTCTGGTTGAGCTTCTGGTTTATATTGTTGACGTAGCTGAATGTCACAGGTATGGCATAGCTGCCCGGGCTCACACCCTGCTCGGCAGTGAAGCTCAGCGTCACGGCAGTCGGCGTGTCGGCGGCAACGTCGCCTATGAAGCTGGAATTCTGCCCGACTGTGCGTATGCCCTTTGGCGGATGCGCGGTTACTGTCACTGCGTATGCAGTTTCGCTTCCAAGGTTGTCCAGCGTAGATGTGAGAGTGAATATCTCGCCTATCTGCGGCGCAGCAGGAAGCACCGTTGAGCTGACCGTGCTCAGGTTTATGTAACCCGGAGTCAGGAAGCTCAGCGTTCTCGATACGCTGCCTCCAGAATACGAGAGCTCCACTCCCAGGTTCGCGACGGTGCCCGAAGTGGAAGGATACATCTCAAGCGGTATGGTAGCGTTCGAGTGCGCTCCAATCAACGGTATCAGCGCGTAGCCGTCAGAGCCTATGAGGCTGAGCGAAGAGCTCGGCGCAAGCGTCACGTAGATGCTGCTTATAGGGGAGTCGCCGTTGTTGGTGATTATTATATTTGCGTTATTGACCTCCCCTGAGAACAGCGACTGGTCGCTTGCAGACACACTAACTCCGCCCTGGCCCTGAAGCACATACACTCCCGCAGCGCTCGTATTTGTCTCGTTGTACCCGTAAGGGTCTATGTAGTGCGTGTTGAGGTTCAATGTCACATCATCTCCCTGGAGCGTGGGCGACACGTATGCAGAGAACAATATGTTTGCTGTGGCTCCCGGCGCCAGCTCGCTGACAGTGCTCGGCTGCCCGATGAGGTTTATTACCGGGGACGACGCTACCGACATGCCTATGTCATATGCATAGCCCGTGCCCTTGTTCGCCACCTGCACGGTGACGTTGTTCGTCTGGCCGGCAACGAGGCTAGGCGAGGGCACGCTGAACGCAAGGCTCGGCGACCCGCGCATCGGTATGCTCACATTGAGCTCCTGAGTGTTCCTTATCGTGCTGTTTTGCGTGTAGTTCCACGCTATGTATATCGGGAAGGATTCTATCGTGTTCTGGCCGACGCTAGCATTGCTGGCTATGTTCAGGTAGAACACCATGTAGAATATCGAGTAAGCGTCTGCACCGCTTAAGAAGTACCTCGCGTACGTGGAGCCGTTGAAGTTAGACACGCCCCCGTATGTCACCATTGTCCCCTCTATGTTGCTGAGCGCGCAGTTGTTTCCGAAGCTCTCCATGCTCACCGTCAGCGGCACGTCCCTGCTTCCAGGCCCTGCAGCGATCGGGTGCGTGGAATTGCCCCACTGCACCCCCAATATCTTAATGCTCGATTCAGAAGGATTAGTGCACGCGGCGCCAACTGCGCCGAAAGACAAAAGCACTATCCCGAATGCCAAAAGCAACATCCTGTTGTTCATTTTCTCAGCCTCTTTTCCCTTTCTACTACTCCGTCCTTTAAGTATATGCTTCTATCCGAGTAAGCGGCTATGTCCTCCTCGTGTGTCACCATAACTATGGTGGTGTTGTGCTCCTTCGCCATGCGCACCAGAACCTTCATTACCGCATCAGACGTCTTTGAATCAAGGTTGCCCGTGGGTTCGTCAGCCAGTATTATGGGCGGCTCGTTTATGAGTGCGCGCACTATGGCCACGCGCTGCTGCTCCCCTCCGCTGAGTTCGTTGGGCTTCTTTCCCATCTTACCCCCAAGGCCCACCTCCGCAAGCAGGGCCCTGCCCCTCTCGAGGTTTTCCTTGGTGTCTATGCCATCGACCATCAGCGGCAGGGTCACGTTCTCGAATGCATTGAGGTAGGGGACAAGGTTGTAGGACTGGAACACGAAGCCTATCTTCCTGTTGCGGAGTATGGAAAGCTCATTCTCATTCAGCGATGTCGTGTTCACTCCGTCTATCAGTATGCGTCCTTCCGCGGGCCTGTCAAGTGTGCCTATGAGGTTCATGAGCGTCGTCTTTCCGGATCCGGATGGCCCCAGCACCGATACGAATTCTCCCCGTTTCACCGCAATTGATATGTCCTTTATAGCAGTATATTCCAGCTTTCTCGTCCTGTAGGTCTTAGCCACCTTGTCCACAAGTATCACATCCTCCGTGTTGCGCTTCAACGAGTCACCTAGTGCATGCCGTAAGCAATGGTTTAATTTTAAACCATTTCAAAATTGTGCGTTTATGCTTAAATACCTTATCCTGACGTTTCGCATTTGTGTGGGCCTGGCCTAAGCCAGAGGCAGATATTAATATCTTGCACCCCTAATAGGAAAGCAGGGGGTTGTGGCGTAACTTGGCAGCGCGGCAGGCTCCAGATGTATTATGGGCTTTGAGCCAAACGGCGATGATGAAGATCTGGAAAGTTCTCGTATGAAGAAACCTGCAAGTTCGGGTTCAAATCCCGGCAACCCCAAGCCCTATCAAGTCCAAAGACAGTGACATAATCTTTTTCTATGCCTCAATCCCTAGTACATTATAGTAAGATATAAATATTTTACTTAAGTATAATATGTGTTTGCTGATACGCTTCATCGGTCCCTTTTCACGTATATGATAGTATGAGCGGTCTCATAACCGTGAGGATACCTGACGACCTTCAGGCGCAGATGAAGAAGTACAAGGTGAACTGGAGCGACAGGATAAGGATCTATCTCGAGGCGCAGGTCAAGCAGTTCGGGTTGCTGGATTTCCTCGAGGGCAAGGCAGAGGGCATCAAGCGGGGAAAGACGCATGCCGACAGCACAGCAATGATACGCGAGGACAGGGATTCAGGATGATAATACTCGACGCAAGCGCATTGGTAAAACTTGTCATAAAGGAGGGCGGCAGTGCAAAGGCCGTCGACGGGGTGGACAGGGCCGCAGTGTCAGGCGAGGTGATAGCTGCTCCGGAGATAGCCCTTGCAGAGGCTCTCAATGCGGCGTGGAAACACTTTAGCCTTGCAAAGGACATAAGCAGATCGGAGCTCGATGAGGCCGCGGTGCAACTTTCATTTGTGTGGAGCAAGATAATGCATCTGGACACGAGGCAGCTGGCCTCTGCGGCCATCGGGATTGCCGTTGAGAATAGGCATTCAGTGTACGATACCCTTTATCTGGCAGCATGTAAATCAAACAATGCTCCTCGCTGACATTTGATGAGAAACTAAGGTCAATCTCGCGGAAAATTGGCGCCCTGCCTCTGTAGCCTATTCCGAAAACCTCCTCACCATCGCGTCCCTGTTGCGCAAACGCTTAAATTTCTTTCAGTTGTTGCATAATTGATGACATGGAAAAACTGAGCATAAAGGGTCTGGCATTGGGCATGGGAACCCTGTGGGGTCTCTACGTATTGATCGCAGGATGGGGTTCGATATTTGGATGGGGCACGAGCTTCGTGAGCCTGTTCTCCAACTTGTACATAGGCTATGGGCCTAGCTTCCTCGGCGGCATAATCGGCGCAATATGGGGGTTTATCGACGGAGCAGTGGCCGGTGCGATAATCGCATACGTGTACAACTGCCCTTACCTCCGCGGCAAGGAACGCAGGAGAAGAAGATAAGCTGAGTCTTTCCCTTTCGGAGAGGGCTCACGCCCCTCCAAGGGACACTACCAAATCAGTCAGGAAGCCAAAGAGAAGGCCTACTGTGACCCCTGCAATCACTGTCGTGTTTGTGGTCTGCTTTACTGCAACCGAGTACATCAGAAGTATGACGAACACAAGCGCGCCTCCGGCGAACGCGAGGAACAATACGTACAGCAGCGGCGATACATATACGCTGCCTATCAATGTACCGAGGAATGTCGGTCCTCCACCGATGAGCCCAAGTTTCAGGAGCGTAATTAGTTGCGGTCTCCTCTCACCGCCCTGCAGCGGTCCGAGTATGCCGAAACCCTCCGTCGCGTTATGCAGCCCGAAGCCTATGATAAGGATGAGCGCGAGGCCTATGACCCCTGCAGCATAGGACTGGCCTATGGCGAGGCCCTCGCTGAAGTTGTGCGCGCCTATGCCTATCGCTATCATCGTCGCGAGCCTGAGCCTGCCCATATGTACGCCATCCTTCCCGGCCATGCTGCTCTCGAGCTTTGTCTCGGTGCCCGCCGTCTTCTTCATGTACCTGCGCTCGTAAAGCGCAAGGCCCACGAGCCCTAGTATTATCCCTGCAAACATTGTCACAAGGAGTGAGATGCCACTGGCCAGTGGGGCGCTCCCTGCGAAAGAGCTGACCACCGCGTTGGTGACGGTGTCCCATGCATGGCCGAAGACGTCGACGACGAGAAATACCAATATGCCTATGGCCAGGGAGTTGAGGAAGGCCTTTGTCCTCTGGCTCGCCTTCATTAGCGCAATCGGAAACCCGAGGAATATGGTGAAGCCAGCTATCGCCCCCAGCACGAGCAACTGGTAATAATCTACCATGGATACACGTTTATAACAAGGTTATGACCTGAATAAATATAAAGCCGCGCACCTGCATGGTCCTCCCGGAAACCAGCGCCATGTAGTGTGTATTGAAAAACGATAAATAACTTCTCATGTTGATTATACCGGAGGTGCAATGCAGGACGAGGAGCGTCTGGAGGAACTCGGAAGGAAGATAGTGAGGAACCTTTACGAAGAGGGCATGATACGGACGTGGTACAAGGACAGGCCAGAAGGCTGGAAGCTTGCCAGCGGCCTTTACAGCCCGTTCTTCATAAGCCTGCGCCCCATATCAAGCGTAAGGAGCGGGTCCATTGAGCTATACAGGACGGCCGGCGAGGCGATGTCGATAATGCTCAAGAATGCCGGTTTTGTCGCTGACGGTAAGCACAGAATAGTCGGCATAGCCATGGCGGGCATCGCGCTTGCGAATGCCGCAACACTCAACACCGGCATTCCTTCATTGTACACCAGGAAGCTCCCGGAGGAGGTAAAGACGCCGAAGGACGTTGAGGAGTACCTCAGCGCTCACGGGCAGAAGGCTCTTGTCGAGGGAGATTTCAATCCTGGCGACAAGATAGCGATCATCGACGATCTTGTCTCTACATTCGGCAGCAAGGAGCTTGCGATAAGCCAGATACAGCAGGAAGCGCGGCGCAGGGGCATAAACGACATGGAGCTCAAGGACATATTCGTCCTTCTGGATAGGGAGCAGGGAGGCGGCGAGCGCGCAAAGGAACTGGGCTACGACCTCCATGCGCTTGTTCCGTTCGCGAGCAAGGGAATTCATTGGCTGAAGGATGTTTTGCAGCCTGTGGAGTATGAAACAATAGTATCATACCTTAAGAATCCGGGAGATTTCCAGAGCAATGATGCGCAGGAAAGGCTGCGTGCCATAGCCGCAAACAAAGACGATGCGCGCCCTGACCAGAAACGTATCAAGCCCGCAAAGGTACGCTAGACACAACTGAACCGAATGCTCGAAGTCAGCCAGTCCTACCTCTTTATCTCCGCCTTGACGGTCCTTCCGCTTATCCTTGCTATCCTGGCCTTCTGCGCCATATCCTTTATGTTTCCTGCGCCCGCATAGCTAATCGAGGCCTTTACTGACGAATTCAGTACCTCTATGACCTCGGCGACGCTGCCCTTGTAAGGGATAAGGCCCTCTATCCCCTCGTCGAATTTCTTTCCTCCTGTGTCAGCATACCTGTCATTGACGAGCCTTTTCTCCCTCGCGCCCTTGCTTCCCATGCCCCTATAGCCCTTGTACTGCCTGCCATTTACCGCAGTTATCTCTCCGGGGCATTCATCGGTGCCTGCAAGGCCGAATCCCAACATCGCAGAGTCCGCGCCCAGCGCGAAGACGAGAGCAATGTCACCTGCTGTTCTTATGCCTCCGTCCGCTATTATCGGTATCCTGGCTCCGAGCTCTGATAGTGCGTCAGAGGCCTGTGCGACAGCGAATGGCGTCGGGGAACCTGCCTTCGTGACGTCTGTGGTTATGCATATCGATCCCCCTCCTATCCCAACACGAAGTCCATCGACCCTGCCGAGCGTCTTGACCGAGTGCATCACGTCCTCCTTCGTTCCCATGCTGCCTATTACTACGTCCTTGTCCGTGGAATCGATTATCTTCTTCGCAGATTCAAGTGTGGATTTGGTGTGGAAATGTGCTACGTCGAAGAGCAGCGCGTCGGCCTCCTTCGACAGCGTCCCGGCGCGCTCGAGGTCCGTCGGTGCAAGCGCAGCGGCGACGGCAAGCCTCCCGTCCCTGTCAACTGTCGCATTCTCGCCCTGCGGCTCGTGCTCCTTTACCTCATGCACCATGCGCAGCTGCTCCTCCGGGGTCATGTTCCTATGCAGCACGCCTATGCCGCCGCTCTCGGCCATGGCTATCGCCATGCGCGTTTCGGTGACGGTATCCATAGGCGACGACACGAGCGGCGTCCTCAGCCTTATGTTCGTGGAGAACCTGGTCTCCATGTTTATATCTCTCGATCTCGTCTCGGAGAATCCGGGGAGGAGCATCAGGTCGTCGAAGTTGAATGCGAACTGTGCCTTCTCCAGCTTGGCTGTAAAGCTGTCCATGATACTATTCCGCATAAAGGATTAAAAACGTTGCGCAGCTGCGCAACGTTTAAGTAACAGCATTCCCAATTCTCACCATGATAGGCGTAGGGCTGCTGTTCATCTTCGTCGCAGGGGTCGCTTTCCTCGGCTTCATAATCGGCGCATTCTTCAAAAAGATAAAAATAACTAAGATACTACCGCTCATGCTCATCGGCCTTCTTGCCGGGCCTGCACTGCATCTTGTCAATACCGGCGCGAACAGCACCATAGCAAACATAGTGCCAGTGGTGTCTGCCCTGGCGATATCCTTCATACTGTTCGATGCCGGCCTGAACGTGAATATATTCCGCCTTGGCAAGGTAATTGGCCGCGCCACAGCATTCACATTTGCCCTCGCCGCAGTCACGGGCATAGTAATATCCGTCGCAGCGTACTTTGTATTCGGCTGGAATCTATTCGAGTCATTCATCTTCGGTTTTGCCCTGAGCGGCCCAAGCAGCGCAGTTGTCCCTACGCTGCTCAAATCACTCAAGGTCAAGACAGAGCTCAACGACACGCTCCTTTACGAGAGCGTTGTCACAGACTCGCTGCAGCTTGTAATTCCCATACTGCTGCTGCAGTTCATGCTTACCTCGAATCTCACCGTAGTCGGCGCATTGGACTCGCTTCTGGCATCGGTGTTTGGGGCCGTAATCCTGGGTGCTGTGCTTGCCGTGCTGTGGCTCTACCTTCTCCGGAGCTTTGAGGACTACAGCAAGAGCTACAGCTGGATGCTTACTATAACGATGGTTCTGGCGACGTATGGTATAGCGTACCAACTAAACCTAAGTACGGCCATAGCGATATTCACGTTCAGCATAGTCTTCGCCAACCTCGGGATGATAACGTTAAAGGTAGAAAGGCCTTCAGAGGTGACAAAGACCCCTGCGCTCCGCAGCGTAGTGAATGTCTTCATAATGCAGCACCTTCACATGGGCAATAGCATACGCCTGATAAAGGACTATCAGAAGGAGATCGAGTTCTTCACAAGCACGTTCTTCTTCGTCTATATAGGCCTTCTGTTCACCTCAACCGGTCTTACCCCAATGATGATAGGCGCCGCCATAGTCATTGTCGTCCTTATGATACTGCTGCGCTATCTCTTCATGCCTATGCTAAAGGGATACATGCCAAGCGACCCGGCAGACAACAAACTGACCATGAAGCTCATGTCCTTAAATGTGCCCCGCGGACTGTCCCCCGCAATAGTCGCCACGTTGCCGCTCGCCGCAGGCATCGCAATCCCGGGATTCCTCAACCAGATATTTCTGGTAATACTCTTCAGCAACGCCGCTTCGACGATAGGCGTGTTCGTGTTCTACAAGGCAGCGCCTCAGAAGGCGGCCGCGGCAAACACAGCGAAGAAATGAGCCATTAGAACCTGTATACGCCAGTACCGGAGTCTGCCTGTTCTTGCTCCTTCCCAAGCACCGATGCGCCGGTGACCCCGGTGAATATGGCTATGACCTCCACCCTGCCGTTGTATTCTGGATTCAGCCTCGCGCCCCACGTGACGCTTGCGTTTGGAGAAACGTTCTCGGTTATCTTCTCGCCGATCATGTTGGCATCGCCAAGCGTCAGGTCCGCTCCTCCTGTTATGTGGAGCAGCACCCCAGAGGCATTCTCGTAATTCACGTCAAGCAGCTTGTTGGTAAGCGTGTTCTTGACCACTTCCTCCACCTTGTTGTGGCCATGGCCCTCGCCCACGCTTATCATAGCAAGGCCGCCCGACTTCATTATGCTCCTCAGGTCAGAGAAATCCAGGTTTATCATGCTCGGCTGCGTGATCGTCTCCGTTATGCCGCGCACGGCCTTCGCAGTTATCTCGTCCGCGAGCTTGAACGTCTGCTCTATCGGCACGTTGGGATACAGCTGCACAAGTCGCTGGTTGTCTATGACTATTAGAGTGTCTACGTTCTGGCGCAACTTTGCGATTCCCTTCCTGGCAGTCTCAAGGCGCACCCTCTCAAGCGAGAATGGTATGGTGACTATGCCTATTACTATGGCCCCGCTCTCCTTCGCTACCTGCGCAACCACCGGAGCCGCGCCCGTTCCTGTTCCGCCGCCCATTCCCGCCGCAAGGAATATCAGGTTCTTGTCCCTTATGAGAAGCTCTATGTCCATCCTCGAGAGCGTCGCCGCCTTCTCCCCGACCTCGGGGAAGCCACCTGCGCCGAGGCCCTGCGTGAGCTGCCTGCCTAGCATAAGCCTGTTTATGTTTTGGCCAAGCATGCCCAGGTGCTTCGAATCGGTGTTGAACGCGAACAGCCCGGCGCCCTTTATGTCCATGGCGCTCAGCCTGTTCACTGTGTTGTTGCCCCCGCCGCCGACTCCGACCACGGCTATCTGCGGCCTGAAGGCCTCGTACTCATCTACTGTCTTGTTCTGAGACTCGAATCCAGGATACATCAAACCCCCATAAGCTACACGACGCACAAACATAAAATACTTTGCGTCCCCGCCCTGCAACATTCCTTCAGGGGCCGGTCATACGCTGGACATCAGTGTCATCCGTCTTGGTTATCTCGTTGACCAGAACCGTGGCGTATGATCCGGAAGGTATCTCGAATCCAAGCGTCAATGTACCGCCTTCTCTGGCGCACGACATGCCCTTTGCAGGCGCGAGGAGTGCCCTGAACGTGCCCTTCATGCTCAGTTCAGGCATGGACTTTATCTTGAAAAGGTCGCAGCTTATCCCCATGGTCTCCATTACCGCCTTCTCATACTCGCCGATGTATTCCTGCTTTGTCTCGTATCCTATTATGGGAGACACCGCATACGCCCCCTCCCTTTCATGCGTTATCGCATCAATGTCCGGAAATCCGTAGAAGTTCCTCCTGCAGTACAGCCCAGTGTCGAAGTCTGTACTCCTGAGCCTTCTCTCCAGTACCGCGTTGAACACGCCTGATTCCACAGCGTGTATGAAGAGAAGCAGTATGCCCCTCGGCAGCTTCCTAAGCGCGTTTGCTGGGTTGTCGTACCTTGACATGTAGTCTATGACAATGCGCTCGTACTTCAAGTGCCTGGGAAAGTACTGAAGCGCAGACCTGAAGTCCTGCTCGTCCGCGAGGCGCTTCCTTGCCTCATGGGCCCCGGCGTTGTCCTCGTTCGAGGTATCAGCGAGGAATGCCATCATGGCCTCTGCGGGTTTGTCCTCGAGGATGAGCCTTCCTATCCTGAAGTTGTTCAGCCTGTAGCCGAACCTCTGCCTGTCGAAATAGTTGGGAAACACGCCATTGAGCTCTTCTATAGTGCGTCCTGCAGCCTCCGCGTCCTCCGCATTCCTCACCCTAATCCTGAAGGCATTGCCTATGTTGCTGCCCAGCTCCACCTCGTTGCCCTTCCACGCGCCGTTTATGCTTATGTCCTTAATCCTGATGCCCTTCAGCTGCTCAGGAGAAACCCCGAATATCGATGCGAGCTGCACCGACACGGCCATCTTATCCTTGGTCCCGGAATAGCCTATTGACTTCCTGCCCCTGCCCAGCCTCTTTGCTATCGCGGTGAGCGCACCGACAGTGTCCCAGTCCCTTTTCTGCAGTATGAATCTAGTGAACTTTGCCTCCTCGCTGCCGGAGTCGCCCAGCGCTTCATGAGAATACTCTGTGTCTGTGCCGAGGACCGTGCCGTTGCCCGTTATCTCCATCACAACGAAGTCCTCCGGCGCATTCTTCACGGTGCCCCCCGTGCCCCTGCTTCCTGACAAGAATCTCATTATACCAACTGCACAGATTTATTAGCATTATAAAGCTATGTATCCATATAATAACTGAGCAGTCGCTGCTAAACGGTGATGACCTGCCAGAAGAATCGCTCGTGGAAAAGATGCTTCACAGGATGGTGAAGAAGCACATAGCCGGCACTACGATGAGCGCCGCCCTGGCAAAGGTCGAGGAGCTCAACAGGCGCGGCATACCCGCATCTATAACCTTTCTCACCGGCCGCGTGGACAGCAAGTCAAGGACGAGATACGTTGCGATAACGTACCTTGAGTTGATACGCCGGATATCCAGGCTCGGCCTGAAGGCCAGCGTGCACATACCCTCGGAGCAGATGGGCATGCAGGTAGACAAGGATGCCGCAGCGAAGAACATCTCAGAAATAATATCCACAGGGAACCGGTGCGGCGTGTTCGTATGGCTGGAGGCCGAGAAGCCCGAAGTTCTGCCCATCGGCAGGCTCGACGGCGCAAGGGGCTATGGGGTTGCGTTCCCGGAGCACAATGCGAAGGGCTTCGCAAAACTGCGCAAGGGTCCAAGGTCAGCGAAGATACTTTTCACAGAGGACAGGGAGACGAAGCACGCCAAGGACGCCATGCTGCTTA
Source organism: Microcaldota archaeon (assembly GCA_021817305.1). Taxonomy (GTDB): domain Archaea; phylum Micrarchaeota; class Micrarchaeia; order Micrarchaeales; family CABMGC01; genus JAJZOD01. The sequence continues at coordinate 15,796 of JAKAVL010000002.1, forward strand.
AGGAGCTAGACGGCATACTCAAGGGCTCGAACAACGTGGTCCTCTCCTCTCCGCCAGAAAGGCTTCTAAGCAGCTTTTCAAATGGCGGGAAGTACCGGGGGAAGGCCGCATTAGAGTTCAAGCTGGGCTACAGCTACAAGAAGCTGGGCAACCTCGCGAAGAAGGGCGCAAAGGTAAGCGTCAACGTGCCTTTCGGCAAGGACTGGGTCGACTTCGCTATGAACCAGGTCCCGGAAGGCTACATGCGCTTCCTCGCAAACAGCCTGCTCAACGAAAAAAGCGTGGAGAAGGTGGAGAAATAATGGCATCGAAGAAGGCGGTCCCTGCAGGAAGGCGTCAAAAGCAGAGGGACCCGGGCACAGTGCTGGTCACCGGTGCATCCGGAAGGCTGGGCAGGAGGCTGTGCGGGGAGTTTCTCGATTCAGGCCTTGAGGTGCGAGGCCTTGTAGGCAATGCGCAGCAGATAAACACCCTTCCTCCAGGCACGGTGCCTTTCGTCGGCGACATAACCGAGGAGGCGGTCCTGCGGCGCGCATGCTCCGGAGCAGACGCAGTGTATCATCTTGCGGCGATAGTCAGCCAGAGGAGCAGGGGCCCGAAGGAGATAATCCGGGTTAACGCGCACGGCACAGCCGCCGTTCTCAAAGCCGCAGAATCCGAGAAGGTGCGCAGCTTCATATTCCCGAGCTCCGTGGACGTATACGGAATAAGGCGCAGCGAGGTCCTCACAGAGGAATCTTCTGTGCATCCGACCGACATGTACGGGCACAGCAAGGCCCTTGCCGAGCACCAGATAACCCATTTCGGCGGAAGGCTCCGCTACACTATATTCAGAACTGCGGCCATATACGGCCCAGGCTTCGAGTCCTCCTTCTTCAAGGTCTTCAGGATGATAAGCGAAGGCAGGCTGTACATCGTAGGCGACGGCAACAACAGCATGTCCCTTGTACACATAAACGACGTGACGAAGGCAATGGCACTTGCCGAGTCATCCGACCGAGGGTCATCGATCTACAACCTGAGCGACGGAAAGCGCTACACGCAGAACCAGCTTGTCGAGATGGCCTCAGGACTTCTCAACGTCCCTGTCCCGAGAAAGCACGTCGGCGTGCTAATGGCAAGGATGTTCGCCCGCGCCGCGGGCATAGACCAGGACGAGCTGCGCTTCATAACCAGCAACAGAATACTTGACACGAGCAAGATCAGGAAGGAGCTGGGCTTCAGGCCCCGCATGCAGATGCAGAGGTCGGCAAAGGAGCTAGTCGACATGTTCCTGATGGGCTACAAAGGCTCCAAAACCGGTGTTATGGCATGAAAATAGGAAAGACCGAGAAATACATAAACGAGAAGCTCGACGACGAGGGGGCGCTGCTCTTCACCCTTGTGGACCCACTCGACTATCCGAGCCCCGATGCTGCAATATCGCACGCATCGGCTAGCGCCTCAAATGGCGCGGACGTGGTGCTCATAGGCGGCAGCATAGGCGCGCAGGGCGACCTGCTCGACAATGTGACAAAGGGCGTCAAGGAGAAGGTCGACGTTCCCGTGGTGCTGTTCCCGGGCAACATAGCGACGATAACCAGGCATGCAGACGCTCTGTACTTCATGTCCCTGCTCAATGCGCGGAATCCGTACTGGATTACGCAGGCGCAGATGCTCTCGGCGCCGCTTCTAAAGAAGCTCAAGGTCGAGCCGCTGCCTGTGGGCTACATAGTCGTGTCCCCCGGGGGCACTGTCGGCTGGGTGGGCGACGCCAACATGATACCAAGGGAGAAGCCGCAGATAGCAGCATCGCTGGCGCTTGCAGGCCAGTTCCTTGGCAACAGGTTCATAATAACCGACGCAGGCAGCAATCCTCAGCTGCAGGGTTCGTCGTCGGTTCCATACGAGATGATAAAGGCCGTCAGGAATGCCATAGACGTGCCATACATAATCGGCGGCGGAGTCAAGGACGAGGAAACAGTGCGCAACTCCATACGGGCTGGCGCAGACATAATCCAGATAGGGACCGCAATCGAGCAGTCTAAGAACGCGGACTCCAAGACAAAGCTCTTTTCTAGGGCGATAAAGGAGGAGGGAAAGAAGCGCAAGGGCAGCAGGTAGTGGGCGATGCACGAGCTTACGTCGCTTGAGATAGGCATACTGGTGCGCGAACTCAAGCAGCTTGAGGGCTCGAGGATACGCAAGTTCTACGATCTGGGCAATGGCGCCTTCAAGATCGCCTTCTACAAGAGTCCGGACACAAAGCTCGTATACATAAGGCTCATGAAGACGATGAACCTTACGGAGTTCAGCGAGGCCGCAGGCGGAGCCACGCAGTTCGCAATGGCCGTGCGAAAAAGGGCCGAGAACAGCGTAGTCGACAAGATACAGCAGGTAAACCTCGACAGGATAGTGCGATTCGAGCTCGACAAGGGGAAGCGGTCAATGGTCCTGGAGATGTACGGCAAGGGGAACCTGTTTCTCATGGACGGCAGCAGCACCATAGAAACCGTCTACAAGACCGTTGTCCAGAAGGGGCGTGAGCTCAAGAAGGGGGCGACATACTCCCCTCCTGCAAATGCCTCACGCAGCATCTTCGACATCGGCGAGGAAGAGGCGCGCTCCATAGCCGGCGGTCTTGCAGTTGAGAAATCCCTCATCGGCTCTCTGTCTGGCGTGCTGAACCTCGGGCCCATTTACCTCGAGGACATAATAACCGACGCGGGCCTAGACCCCATGGATACTGGGATTTCCGAAGCGCAGTGCGGCAAGCTCGCCGACAGCATATTGGAGTTCAGCAAGAGGCTCGCAAGCGAGAAGCCGCGGATTTACATGAAAAACGGCGAAGCCGTCGAGTATGCGGCATGCAGCGTAAGTAAGTTCGGCGGCCTGGAGACAAAGGAGTTCGGCAGCATGTCTCAGCTACTCGATGAGCTTTATCTGACTGACCGCACGTCTGTGCCGGACACATCGCGCCAGGAAAGGCTGAAGGAGCTGACGCTGAACATTGAGAAGCAGGAGCAGCTTACGGCGCAACTTGCAACCGATTCTGTTAACTACGCTGTTTACGGCAAGGCGATAATGCAGAACATGAACCGGATAAACGAGCTGTGCGATTATCTCAGGGAGCACAGGCGCGCGACCCTTGAGGAGATCAGGGATAAGTTCCCCGGCCTGGGAATAAAGGGCCTTGACCTCAAGAACAAAACAGTTAATATAGAATTGGGAGAATAATCAATCGTGCGTTCATGATAGACATAACCTTTCTGGGCACAGCGGGATCCTTGCCGACAAAGGAGCGCTCACTGCCGTCCATTGCCCTAAGCCATGACGGAAATCTCTTCCTCTTCGACTGCGGCGAGGGCACGCAGATGCAGATGATGAGGTATGGAATCAACCCGGCGAAGCTCAAGGCCATATTCCTGAGCCACATTCACGGAGACCACGTCATAGGCATAGCGGGATTGGTGCGCACGCTCGCGCTGAACAACCGCAGGGACGAGCTCAAGATATTCATACCGAAGGGATTCGAGAACGCAGTGCGCAACCTCATAGTCTTCGACCGGCCGATAATAGGCTACCCGATAAACATAATCGGCATGCAGTCCGGCCGGATATACCGCGGCAAGGACTTTGCGGTAAGCGCATTCAAGCTCAACCACAATGTCTCTACGTACGGCTTCATCTTCAAGGAGGATGACAAGATCAATTTCCTCAAGGACAAGTGCGCAAGGCTTGGCATAAAGGGCACAATGTTCGCGGAGCTGGGGAAGAAGGGCTATGTGCGTGTCAATGGGAAGCGGATAACCACAAAGGGCCTCACCATCCCGAAGCCGGGGAAGAAGGTCGTCTATGCTGCCGATACACGGCCGTCGAAAAGCACGATCACCGCAGCAAGGAATGCAGATGTGCTCATACACGAGTCATCCTTCACGAGCGAGTACAAGAACCTTGCCGCGGCGAGGAAGCATTCAACAGTCACAGAAGCGGCTGGCATAGCGAGAAATGCAAAGGCAAAGATGCTCGTAGTGACGCACTTCAGCGCAAGGTACAAGAGCCTTGACCCGATAAGGAAAGAGGCGAAGCAGACTTTCCGGAACACCATAGCTGCAACCGATGGCTATAAATTGCATATCTGACAAATGCTAATGCGAGAGGGCATCGTCTAGTGGCAGGACGGCAGATTGACATTCTGCAAGCCAGAGTTCGATTCTCTGTGCCCTCATGCCCTACTTCTTTCCAGTAAGCATCATGTCAAGTATGGCCATGCGCACCGGCACGCCGTAGCTCGCCTGCTTGAAGTAAACCGAGTTCTTCATCTTGTCCACCTCCGGCGATATCTCCATAACCCTCGGCAGCGGATGCATTATTATCACGTCATTGTTGGCGCCTTCGAGGAACTTTCTGTCTATCCTGAAGCTGTGCTCGAACCGCTTGTAGTCCTCCGGCTTTGCGAACCGCTCCTGCTGTATCCTTGTCATGTAGATGACGTCGGCATCCCGCGCCTTCTCAAGCGACTCTGACTTCTGCGCGCTGCCGTACTCCCTGCTCAGCCTGCCATATATGCTGTCTGGTATCTGCAACTCCTCGGGCGCTATGAACGTTATCTCGTTGCCGAATAGGGAAAGCGCCTCCGAAAGCGAGTGGACCGTCCTCCCGTTCTTCATGTCACCCACCATCGCTATCCTGAGCTTGTCCAGCCTGCCCTTCTCCTTTTTTATGGTAAAAAGGTCAAGAAGCGCCTGCGTCGGGTGCTGGCCAACGCCGTCCCCGGCGTTTATCACGGGTATCTTCGAGTGCTCCGCTGCTTCCCTGGCCGCACCCTCTGTGCTATGCCTTATGACTATCACGTCAGCGTAGGACGAAACCACCTCTATGGTATCCGCCAGGCTCTCTCCCTTCTTCGTGGACGTAGTGCCTGCATCGGCAAATCCGATGACGCCGCCGCCCAGCCTCTGCATGGCGCTCTCGAAGCTGAGCCTTGTGCGCGTGCTGGGCTCGAAGAACAACGTCGCCATTATCTCGTTTTCAAGATAATCGACGCGCCTGCCCTGCTCCACTATCGAAAGCATCTTCGATGCGTGCTCAAGGACCTCTCCTATGTCCTTCTTACTCAAATCCCCGATTGCGACAAGATCCCTGTCAAAAAGAGCGCTAGCCATGAATATCTAGGCTATGGTGCATTTGCAGTATAAAAATCTTGCTTAATCCGGGCGATAAACAAGTACATGGCATTGTGCAGTGCCGCATAACCCCGCTGGGCGTAACGCAAATCCTTTATACTTTGATATATAAATATTACCTGAAGTATAATACTCCCGATTGCGCCAAAACCCCCTCTCAGAACAAAAGGCTTATATATATGGATATACATATGCATAACATGGCAAAGACGATAGCCGTCTCAGATGAAACATACGAGCTTCTTAAGCGGCTAAAGGGCGAGAATGAGAGCTTTTCAGAACTCATAACGAAAAGCCTTAAGAAAAGATCTAGCCTAATGAGCATCGCAGGCAGCGGCACTCTCAGCACTGCCGACTGGAAAAAAACAAGGAAGGAACTGAAGAAAGGCGAAATGATTACTGAAAAAAAGCTTCTCGATGCAGGTCGGTCTCTTGGAACTTCTTGATACCACATTTCTGATAGATCTGGTAAACAACGACTCCGGCGCACTGGCGAAGGCAAAGGACATGGATATGAACGGCATTGTGCCTGTATTGTCCGTGATATCATCGCATGAATATCTTTTCGGCGTGCATCTGCGGTACAGAAATGACAAAAAGGTCTTATCCTTGAAGTTGGCAGGGGCAAGAAGAGACCTTGGAAGCTTTGAGATGCTTCCGTTAACACAGGAAATAACCGAGCTAAGTGCAGAGATACACGCAAGCCTATCGGCAAAAGGGGAGATTATCGGGATAAATGACATATACGTGGGCGCTACGGCATTGTATCACAACCTAAGGCTGATAACGAGAGACGTTTTACACTTCGAAAGAATAAACGGCCTGAGAGTCGGAAATTACTGAAGCTCGTTACTCCCCGGCCTGCCTGCGTCGGAAAGCACGTACTTCCCGAGTATGTCCGTCTCGATGTTGACAATGTCTCCGATCTTCTTCGAGCCTAGGTTCGTTGCCTTAATCGTGTGAGGTATTATAGACACGAGGACCTTGCCGCCTTCTTTTGAAACGACAGTCAGGCTTATGCCCTCTATTGCTATGGAGCCCTTCGGCACTACGTACCTCAGCAATTCTCTCGGAAGCGTCACGTAAATGTCGACCTGATCCTTGAGGCGCTTTATTCCAGAGACTACCCCGACTCCATCGATATGGCCAAGCACGAAGTGCCCGTCCATGCGCTCGCCTGCCTTGAGGCTGCGCTCTATGTTGAGCAGGCTGCCCTGCCCGAGGCTTCCCAGATTGGTCCTGCGCATGGTCTCGCCAATGACGTCGAATTCTAAGTCTCTGCCACTCGCCTTTATTACAGTAAGGCACGCGCCGTTTATTGCAATACTGTCCCCTATCTTTACTCCGCGAGGCGACCTATCGAGCCTTACTATAATCCTAGAGTCACTGCCCCTGTGCGCTCTCTTTTCTATGCTTGCAAGGGTTCCCAATTCTTTTATTATTCCTGTGAACATACAACACATCGTGTTTGGCGGGGCAGTGCTCCGTTGTCAAGTTCGCTGTAATTTGCATATATGTTTCCATAATACGAATCGGAATCGGACTCATTCGCTGCCTTGTTTGTCCAGTATCTTTGCGATTTTTGTCTTCAATCTAGGCAGATCTTCTTTTATCGTGTCCCAGACAATCCTAACATCAATGTCAAAATACTCGTGCAATAAGAAGTTCCTCATCTTTATTATGTCCTTCCACTCCACCTCTGGGTGTTTCTCTTTCAGTTCTTTCGGTAGCTTATTGGCGGCTTCCCCTATCACAGCAAACCTCCTTATCACTACATCCTGTGCGTTTATGTCATCCGCAAATCCTTCCTGCCTCATGCCTTTTGTGACATGTTCTATCCGTTCTAGGCTGTAAATTTTGTCTTCAAGCAGGTTCTTCGGATCCATCATAATATATCAACCTTGCTGGAAAGTATGTTGTCCCTAAATCTCGGATCTATCGAGCCATATGTTACAATATCAACCTTCCTGTCCAGCTTCTCTTCCAATTGCCAATATAGCCTACCTAGAGTAAGCAGTGTGGCCTTTCCCTTGAACTCTACAAGTATATCCACATCGCTTTTAGCCTTGTCCTCTCCTCTAGCCACCGAACCGAATATTGCGGCTCTCCGGACGTTGTTCTTCTTCAGTACAGGCACTATCGTCCCTTTCAGCCTGCCTATTTTGTCGTCCATCCTACCATCTATTACATATGTTGCTCTTACAATTCTTATAGCTTTGCACACGTTTTGTAAGCATGGGCAAACAATTCAAACACGAAGTCCTTTGGCGGGGGCGAGATTTGAACACGCGACCTCTAGATTTCTCGTCATTGCAATAATTGCTCATCACTCATAACGCTGTGCATATGAGTCTAGCGCTCTAACCAGGCTGAGCTACCCCGCCATGGGGCAAGATTTTGTTGCTGTTTACTTATTTATAGCTTCGCTCAGTGCCTCAGGATAGGGAACCGGCGCATGTACGCTTCAGCAATGAATATTATGAAGTAAGGGAGCACGAGCAGAGAAACTACGAGGAGGACAACGTACCCTGCATACACTCCCAGCAGGCTCACGAGCACGAAGTCTATCACCGATATGACAATCGTGGCCAGAAGCAGCCACTCTACGAAGTAAACGGGGCTCTTTGCCACGAGGAGAGCGCTGTCCTTCATGGAGCGCAGTATGCCCTTGTTGTCTATGACTATGGCGCTGGGCGCGTAGATTACCGGTATGAAGAAGAGGAAGCCGACTATGCCCGTGAGCAGCGCCTCGTTCCCGAGGGCGTATCCTGCGGCATTGGCTATGAGCAGCGCAAGCGTGTAAATGACGAGCACTATGAAGACCCTGCCTATGTACTTCTCTATGTCTATGAGCACGCGTCTCGAGACCGAGAGCCTTGTCTTCTTGGCCTTTACTATTAGGTTTATGAGAACGAATGCCAGGCTTATAAAAAGCAGCGAGAAGAACATGGCAGCGAATATGACGGCTATTGTAACGAAGTTCAGGTTGGTGAATATGCTCGCGCTCCTCAGGAATATGGCGCCAAGGCTCGTAAAGCTGGGCAGCGGAGCGAGAAGCGGTATGATGAATGCTATAACGAACGGTATCGAGAAGAGAAGAACGAGCTTCAGGTTTGCGGCGAATGTGTCGTACGAATCACCAAACACGCTTCCCATCTAAACTCCCTTCAAGATAAACTGAATAAATGAAAAAGTAAAAACAAAAGAAAGAAATTAAATGCCAGTTATCACTGCCCGCTGCAGCTTGCCGAACTGACTACAGGTGAGGTCACATTGCCTACCGTGGTCGACTGGTTTATGCCCATGAGCTTGTCCACTATGTACGGCGCAATGATGTACAGTATCAGCGATATTATGCCGCCCATGAGCATGCCCATACCCCAGCCCTGCAGGTTGGCCCTGATGTTTCCAGTGGCCGGAAGAACGTGCGCAAACGCGTAGAGGGTTCCACCGAGTATGAACATCATGAGTGCAAGTATGCTTAGTATGTCTGATACTGTTGCCACCACGCTGCAGAGTATGTTCTGTACGTTGGTGACTGGCTGTGTGCCTCCCGAGGCGAACGCGAGCGGGGCGATGAAGCTGCCCAGTATGCCCATCATGATTGACAATTGCACTATCTTCCCTACCCTGGGAGACTCAAAATATTTTCCTATTTCGATCATCAAACCACGCCTTTATTGTTTCATAATACAACGTATCACATTTAAATACGTTTGCCTCAACCCCCGCCGCCATGCAGGTACCTGTATATCAATGTATCGTTGTTGCGGTAAACAAGTGTCAGGTTCTGCAGCGGCGTTCCATTCTCAAGAGCCATGAAGTTGGTGCCGTTCAGCGTCGAGTCTTCACTCAGGTTGCCCTCCAGGGCCATCGCTCCCGCCTCGCCGACCCAGTACCTCCTAACGAGTACGTAATCCGGTTTGATATGCGAGAGGTAACTCAGGTTGCCCTGCCTTGCGAACAAGAAATCAGGGAACTGCCGCCATGCCGCACCTATTCCGAAAACGCTGTCGCTGTAGCTCTGCCGCTGCGCAACCCCTTCGACAAGGCTGCCATCCGGCCAATTCGTCAGGAACGTTGCGTTGGCTGCGGTGTTGTTGTGAACCCATGCAAGCGCGTCCATGAACTGCTGATTGACAGTGCCTGGCGACCACGATGGCGCCTGCGCGCCTGCGAGCAATGCCGCAACCGCTATCACCAAAACCAGCAGCAGTCCCGTCCATATCCTGCGCTTCTGCGGCTCTGTATAAAATACAAAAACGGAATAGGCAGCGAATATCGATATCGGCATCGCCACAAGCGTCATGTACCTGAGCGCATTCATCTGCAATGCCATGGTGACCGCAAAGAGCGAGAACAACGCAATGAACGCGAATGCGGTATCCCAGTCATTCCCGCGTGTCTTGTATCTGTCCTTCAGCGCGTACAGGAGCGCACCTACGGGCGCAAGGCCTATGGCAAGGCCGAACTGAATGACAAGGAACGTTGCAGTTGGTGGCTGAAGCTCCGCTATGGTGTCAAGCGCCGTAGTAACCGTGTATATACCCGTGCTTCCGGCGTGCGCGAAGGCGAGGAACCCGACCAAGGAGAGCAGGCTTCCGGCCGCGAGTACGTGAACAAGCGATCTTCTCCACATGTATACGAGGTAAAGTATGGCAAGCACCGCAACCACGGCTATAGCATAAATGCCTCCCTTCCACGTCCAGACCGAAAGCGCAAGAGGCACGACGGATAGTGCGTACAGCCTCCCGTCCCTGCGCTCATACGCATACATGAGCAGAAGCAGGGCTGCTCCAAGAAACAACGGCACGAAGGACTCGCCGCGCCATTCACCCGCAACATTCTTGTACGCGGCGCCTGGCATGAGCGCAAAGAGCAGCATGGCGAGAAGTGCCATGTACCTGTTTCCGGACAGCTTCTGCGCAAGCATGTATACGATAATCATCTCGAAGAAGGCGAAGACAACGGGCAGCAACAGCATAGAGGCTGCAAGGTTGCCCGTTACCCAGGAGAAGAATATGGCCATGTATACGAGGCCGGGCATCTCGTTGTAGGGGTTGTGAAGCGGAAAGCCAGACAGCTGCGACGTTATGGTAAGGTTGTTCGCAATGGTCTGCTGCGCAACGCTGTAATACGCGTATACGTCCGGCTCCATGAATGTGCCGAAGCGCAGGGTGACTAGCCGCAGCACGACGCCCGAGGCTATGATGAGTGCAAAGAGCGCGATGAGTCTCCTGTCCATCCGCGCACTCTCAAGGATGCGATGCCACTATGCCGTCTATTATGCCGTGAACGCCTATGCCGCCCGTGGCGCGCACGGCGAGCCTGTGGCTCAACACCGGTTTTGCCAGGAACTTTATGTCGTCCCTTGTCACAGTGTTCCTTCCCTCTATCATGGCCTTCGCCTTTGCGCATCTCATGAAGGCTATGTCGGCGCGCGGGCTTGCTCCCATGACCACGTGAATGTCTATCCTTGTCGCGTCGACTATCTCTGTTATGTACCTTGCCACGTCGTCTGGCATGTTTATGCGCTTCGCATCCTCCTGAAGCTGGAGTATTGTCTTGGTGTCTATTATCTTCTTGACTGCAGTCCTCTCCTCGCGCTCCTTTATGCGCAGCATCTGCTCCTCTTCCTCCATGCTCGGGTATCCGACGTCTATCTTCATTATGAACCTGTCGGCCAGCACCTTCGGCAGTGGCACTGTGCCCTCTATGTTGAGTGGGTTCTGCGTTGCGAAGGCGGTGAACGGGTCCGGAAGCTTCATGTCAATGCCGCCAAGGGTGACCTGCCGCTCCTCAAGCGTCTCAAGCAATCCTGACATGGTCCTGGGCTGCATCCTGTTGAGCTCGTCGATGAGAAGTATGTTGGTGAAGACTGGCCCCTTCATGTACTTTACGCTCTTGTCGTCATCCTCGTACGCGAAGCCCATTATGTCCCTGGCGAGAAGGTCGGGCGTGCCCTGTATGCGCTTGAAGTCAGCCTGTATGGTGTCCGACAATGCCTTCGTCATTGTCGTCTTAGCGACCCCAGGCACGCCCTCAAGCATCGCGTGTCCGTTCGCGACTATTGCTATGAACATGAGCTCTATTGTGTCGGTCTTCCCGGATATGTGCTTCTTCATCTCCGCGAGAATCTCGTTGTAGATGGTATTCGCATCCATGGCCAGACCACATATAAATGAAAGTAAGAGTTTAAGATACTTACGGCAGGCCAGCTGAAACGACCACTATTCAGATTTTTGCATAATCCTTTTGTTATGCAGAGTTGTAACCCTGTCTGCGACCAGAATGAAACCCACATACGAACAACT